>JAPLCX010000069.1 GCA_026392035.1 Candidatus Auribacterota bacterium
AATCCGGTTGATCCGGACACCTACACCATGCGCGCGATCGGCTACTGGCCGGTGTTCCTCGGGTCCTCGCTGGCCGAGCTCTCCGCGAGCACGCCGCTCAGCGGCATCGGCGGCTTTGGCCTCTATGAGGGAGTCTGGACGGGGACGTTTTATCTTCTCGGATACCCGCGGGAGCTCGCCGCGCTCTCCGGCGTCTCTGCTCACATTATCACGCAGGTCTTCGGCTACTCGCTCGGTGTGATGGGAATTATCATCCTCATGGCCCCGGCGCTATGGCGAAGGAAAAAGCGCTGAAAAACTCACGTTATGAAGGGCTTCGTGACCTTTCTCGTGTTTCAGAATATACTATACTGCACAGGTACGGATATGGATTGCGCGCTGATTAAAAAACTTGTCGTCGGCCCCCTTCAGGCAAACTGCTATCTCATGAGCGATCCGGCGACGCGTGAGACGGCGATCATCGACCCCGGGGGAGATGCGCGGGAAATTGCCCGCTGCATAGAAGGCGGCGGTTTAAAACCCGTCGTGATTATCAATACGCATGCCCATCCTGACCATGTTGCGGCAAACGCGGAGATAAAGAAACGCTATAAGATCCAGCTATTACTGCACGAGGATGACGCGCCGGTGCTTGCCCAGTCCGGCATGCTCAGCAAGCTTATCGGCCTCTTCCTCGAGCCATCCCCCCCTCCCGACAGATTGCTCCATGGCGGGGATGAGATCAAGATAGGAAAGCTCTCGCTCAAGGTGATTCACACGCCGGGCCATTCTGCGGGGAGCATCTGCCTCTGGTATGAGGGGAAAGGGGAAGAGCCCCCCGTGCTTTTCAGTGGAGACACCGTCTTCGAGGATTCGGTGGGCAGAACGGATCTTCCGGGTGGATCGTACCAGGCCCTTATGGATTCGATCCGGACACGGATTATGCCGCTTCCTGATCGGGCGCGCTTACTCCCCGGCCACGGCCCCGAGACAACGCTGCGGCGGGAAAAACGATGCAATCCGTTTTTTAATATGAAGATCTCATCCCAATAAGTTGATATGGGGGGAGCATCCTTAAGATGAAACTTGATGTATGGCAACGAGATCATGGTAGAGAGAAACACATATAGTCTCCCCTCCCTCTGATGGGAGGGGTAAGGGGAGGGTGCACCAGCAGTGAACATCCCCGCCTTTGCCTCCCCACCTTGGAAGGGGAGGGAGTTAAGCGAATAGGAGCTACACATAGTAGGTTCTCCCCTTGAAGACCACCAACTTTTTCGGAGCGGAACAAAATATCTGATCCGCGCCCTGTGGTGAGTCGCGCGCGGCAGCGGAGGCGAGGAATGCAGGTCCTCCTGGATGAGTTCATGAACTACCTGAATGTGGAGCGGGGATTATCGCCCCACACCCTTGACGCGTACAGGAGGGATCTCGCGAGGTTTATCAAATTCCTGAATGCCCGTGGGGTGAAATCACTTGATGACGCGACGCGTGATGCGATTGGCGCGTATTTCATGGCTGAGAAGTCACGGGGCATTTCTTCCACCTCGCTCTCCCGCAACCTTGCGGCAATAAAGGTATTTTTCCGCTTCCTCGCCTCGAACCGCTTCGTGCGTTCGGATATCACCGATGTCATAGAGTCTCCGAAAATATGGAAGCATCTGCCGGAGGTGATGTCCATTGCCGAAGTGGAACAGTTGCTCAACAGCCCCCGCCCCGCGACGCACTACGGCAGGCGGGACAGGGCCCTGCTCGAGCTCATGTATGCCACCGGTGTGAGGGTCTCGGAGGCGGCGAACCTCAAGGTCGCTGATGTCAACCTCGAGGTGGGGTATATCCGGTGCATGGGGAAAGGGTCAAAGGAGAGGATTATCCCTCTGGGGCGGATGGCCAGGAAGGCCCTGGACAGCTACCTCAAGTTGACGAGGCCGCATTTTCTGCGCCTGAGAGCCTCGGAGGCCCTGTTGCTCACCCGCCAGGGGAAGCCGTTCACACGCCAGGGGCTCTGGAAGATCATCAAGGGCTACGCGAAGCGCGCGAAGCTCCAGAAGAGGATAACCCCCCATACGCTGAGGCATTCCTTCGCCACCCATCTCCTCTCGGGTGGGGCTGATTTGAGGGTTATCCAGGAGATGCTCGGCCACGCCGACATCTCCACCACGCAGACGTACACGCATGTGGACAAAGACAGGCTGAAGAGCATCCATAAAAAGTTCCATCCCCGCGGATGAGGGTGAGGAGTGGAGGGCCGTTTTACAATATCGCCGCTGATGAACGCGGATGAGACCACAGTTTAAAGTGTAAAGCCCAAAGTTTAAAGTTGGGGCGGTTGAAATCTGTGTTAATCCGTGCAAGTCCGTGGCTATGTTGGTTGAACCACTGAAGACACTGAAGGCATTGAATAAAACGGTTGCCTCTTTATCTCCGTGTCCTTGCTTGCTGGCAGGAAGGCTCTGCGGCAAAATATTGAGCCGACGACGATAAGCAGTTGATTTGGGCAGTAACCCCTCAGAAGGTGTGAAAAAATTCGACTTTTCAAGCTATCCCTTCTTCTGATCCTGTTGAAATCAGAGAATGAGTCTCCGTACGGCTAAAATCAGTGTTCCCCTGAAGAAAAAACCGCGATAATCCTTCTTATGCCGTCCGCGGCCTTTTGCGTAAGGGCGCCCTTTATCACTATGCGACATTCGCTTCCGTCACACGGCGCCGCCAGCTTAGTCGTATCCATTGCTTGACGTTGTACGTCACACACACCCACAGCAACTCCATCAACGCCTTCCCTTTTCCCAGAAGATGAAACTTTCTCAGCCCCATCTTCTCCTTGATCCAGGCGTTGACAAACTCGCTCCACCTCCCGCGCTGGCGATAGATCTCTTTTGCCTCCGTCGTCTCCATCTTCTTCTTGAACGCCTCCACCGCCGGGTCATCAACCCCGCGTCTGATCGATCTCCCCTTTGCGGTGTTCTGCGGACAGCACTGCCCCTTGCAGGGGCACGCTCCACACTCCGTTACCCTCGCGTGATAACTGTAGTTCGTGCGCCCGATCTTCCGCTCTCTATCCCCCCTTCCAATACCAATATCTTGCCCGCTGGGCACATATACTCGTTGCGTGACGCATCATAGCGAAACTTGTCCGGTATGAAATCCGAAGCCACTCCTCGACGTCTCATCTGCCCCGCGGATATCGCGTTCTTCCCCCTCCACGACCCTATTAAATCAACCCCCATCGTCTTCGCCTCGATGATGTTCCCACGCGATGTGAACCCCCCGTCGGTTATCATCTGCCCGGGCCGCTTTCCCGCCTGCGCTTCCACTCGCTCGATCGACGGCACCAACTGCCCATAGTCACTCCCCTCATCCGTGAGCCCAACCCCCACGATCATCCCCGCCGTCGTATCCGTCGTTATCTGCGCGTTGTAGCTTGGCGCATACCCCCCATCTCCATGCTTCATCACCCGCGCCTCGGGCTCAGTCCTGCTTATCCGCACATTCTCCTTCGCCTTCGTCCCTCTTTTCGTCTCACGCACCTTCTCCAATTCCTGCAGCGCCGACTCTATCCGCTTCGCACGCTCCCGGGCCCCTCGTCGCCGTGCCGCAGCCTCTTTCACCCCCGCCGCGTCCCCTTCGTCTCCCGCTGCGGTTACCTTCTCCACATGCATCTTCGCCATCTCCATGTGCTCCCGCAGCGTCCCCTCACGCCGAAATGTGCCCGCACGACACTGCGCCTTGATCTCCGCCCCGTCGTGCGTCACACGCTCCAACGCGATAAGCCCCTCCGCACTCAATATCCCCAGCATCTCCACGAACAGCTCGTCCAGCGCTTCCTTATGCTTCACCCGAAAATCCGACAACGTGTGGTAGCTTATATCCTGCAACCCCGTGATCCACTGGTATGCCGGATGATACCCGCACCGCCGCCCCAGTTCCCGCGCCTGGCCCACCCCCTCGCTGTAGCCGTACATCCACAGCGTCGCCATCATCCGCGGATCAAACGCCGCTCGCCCCGCCTCTCCCTCTACCGATTCAATGTCATCATAGTACCGCCCAAGGTCCACCCGCCCCAGCATCTCCCAGATCCCGCGCGCGGGATGTCCCTCCTCGATCAACCCCTCGATATCCACCACCCGCATCACCACCTGCTTCCGATCCACCCGCACTACCCGCGGCGCCTTCTCCTTCCCCTCCCCACTCCGTATCTCCTCGTTCACTTCGCACCCCCGGAGATACGCTTGATCATCAGGCTCTTCTTGTCCTTGACCACCCACTCGATCGTCTCCCCCTTCTTCATCTCCAGTGCTTCCGCTAATGGCGCCGGCAGTATCAGATAGAATTGCCGCGTATTGTTGCTCCGCTGTATCACCTGCACCTTCGTCGCATATCCCATTGTTCCCTCCTCTCGGGGACGGGGATATATAATACCATAGCTATATCGCTAGAGTACAACTTTTTTGGTAATTTTTTCACACCTTCTCAGTTATAGGGGGGAAACAGTATGGACGATCATCCACTGATTTCACGGATGAGCACGGATTTTATTAATGGGAGTCAGTACTGTCCGGTTATAACACAAACAATTGCAGTTGGTTGTGACACTCGACATTTATATCTTGCGGGAGATTTGTTGTAACTAACTGCGAGAGAGGCACATCTTCGAGAAGCGAAAGGCTGAGAATTTGCATAATTTCGC
>JAPLCX010000070.1 GCA_026392035.1 Candidatus Auribacterota bacterium
GATCACGGATAACGGTTCCTCTCATCGTGGACAAGGTTCCATCCAGCGGCTGCGCAAATGGTATCCCAATGCCACTTTGGTTCATACGCCCGTCCATGCCAGTTGGCTCAACCAAATCGAGATTTACTTCTCTATTGTTCAGCGCAGAGTTCTTACTCCAAACGACTTTGCCCATCTTGCGGAGCTTGAGGGGCATCTTCTTGCGTTTCAGTCTCATTACGAAAAATCCGCTGAACCTTTCAAATGGAAGTTCACCCGTCAGGATCTCAAACGATTACTCGACAAACTATCTCTTTGTTCACAGAAAGAAAAGGCCGCATAAATAATACGTCACCGAACTTATGATCCAGAGCACTAAGATGGAACCGGCGATAGGGCTCATAGAGTTCAATAGCATTGCCTCAGGCATACTGGCCACCGATGCCATGGCGAAAAAGGCCGACATCACCGTCGTCGATTCGCGCGGCATCTGCCCGGGGAAATATATCGTGCTGATCACGGGGGGCGTGGAGGCGGTTGAGCGCTCCCTGGAAGCCGGTCTCCAAGCGGGGGGCGGGGCCGTGACCGAGAAGCTCCTCCTCCCCAACGTGCACCAGCAGGTCTTGCCCGCCCTCATCGCGGCAACCCCGGTCGGCGAGATAAACGCCCTCGGGGTTATAGAAACGTTTAACGCCCCGGCCTGTATCATCGCCGCAGACGCGGCCGCCAAAGCGACGGACATCACGCTCGTGCTCATCAGGGTGGGCAATGGTCTCGGGGGAAAGTCGTTTGTCGTCGTGGCCGGAGAGTGGGTGGACGTAGAAGCAGCGGTGGCCGCCGCCGTTGAGAGGATCAAAGGGATGGGGGCGCTGGTGCGGCGCATCGTCATACCCAACCCTCACGTGGATCTGAACAGCTTCATACTATAACAGAATGACAAATGACAAAATCAAAATGACAAAATGTCGTCGCGTTATGACATTTGTCATTTGGTATTTGTCATTCATTTGTCGTGTGTGCTTTGGCATTTGTCAATTATGAAATCTGAACGGGAGTGCCGGCAGGATATCGTCGAGGTGTGCCGCCGCATGCACGGGCGAGGACTCATCTCGGGGAGCGACGGGAACGTGAGCGTGCGCCTCGGGGCGAACCGCATCCTGAGCACGCCGAGCGGCCTGAACAAGGGTTTCATCGCGCCGGGGGATCTCATCGTCGCCGACATGGGGGGCGCGAAGCTCCAGGGTGAGCACAAGCCCACGACGGAGCTTTTCATGCACATCGAGGCGTACGCGCGGCGGGAGGATATCGGCGCGGTGATCCACGCCCACCCCCCCTTCACGGTCGCGTTCTCAATCGCGGGGCAAAAATTGCCCCAGTGCGTGATGCCCGAGATCGTCATGATGTTCGGCTCCATACCCACCGCGGCCTACGCGACGCCGTGCACCGAGGAGGGGCCGCGGGTCATCGCTGATCTGATCGGTGGCTGCGATGCCCTCATCATCGAGCGGCACGGCACGCTGACCGTCGGCGAGAACGTGTTCTCGGCGTATGACAAGCTGGAAAAAATCGAGCACAGCGCGCAGGTGACCGCAGTCGCGCGGCAGCTCGGCCCCCTGAAACCCCTCCCCCGTGAGGAGATTCAGAAGCTCCTCGCGCTCAGGGAGAAGCTCGGATTGAAGGGGAAGGTGTACCCCTGTAACACGTGCGGGATGTGCGGCGCGGGGCACGGGGAGGGAGCGGGCGGGGACGATCTGGTCCGATCATTGTCTGCGGAGCTTTTCAAGACGATCCGGGATAAACTGTAGAATGGCGAAACGATCTAAGCCCCCCGAGGGCACGCGGGCGACGCAGTGCTACCCCGAGGTAATGACCATTGATCAGGTGGCGGACTACCTCCACCTGCACAAGCAGGTCGTCTACCGGCATGTCAAGCGCGGCAACATCCCCGCGAGCCGCATCGGGACAACCATCCGTTTTAAGAAGTCCGTCATAGACGCATGGCTGGAGGACTCAGCCATGCGGAGCCTCACAAGGGGCGAGGGGGGGGGACCAGCGGCGCGGCTCGAATCCAAAGAGAAGTTCGTGTGGGAGTAGGGCGCCTCCCCGTGCCCCCGCCTGTTCAGGAACCTGCCATGATCCTTCTACAAGAGGTGATTCGCAAGCGGGAGATGCTGGCCACACTCGTTGCCCGGAATCTCAAGATCCGCTATCAGAGCTCCGCGCTCGGCTTTCTGTGGACGCTGCTCAACCCTCTCTTCATGATGCTCATTTACTGGCTCTTTATCAGGCTCATGAAGTTCCCCATGGACCCCTGGAGCCTGCTCACCGGCGTGCTCGCCTGGCAGTTCCTCACCATGTGCTGCGGGGATGCGATCAACGCGGTCGCGGGACATCCGAATCTCGTGAAGAAGGTCTATTTTCCCCGCATCATCCTCCCGCTCGCCACGGTGCTGGCAAACCTCGTCAACTACCTGCTCTCGCTGGTCGTGCTGTTTGCCCTCACCCTGCTCGCGGGGAAATTCGCGTGGGGCCCGGCGCTCGCGGCGCTGCCGCTCGTCATACTCGTGCAGCTCCTGTTCTGCCTCGGCCTCGCGCTCATCATCTCGTGCTCGAGCGTGTATTTCAGGGACACGGAACATATCGTCGCCGTGCTGCTCATGGCATGGTTTTTCATGACGCCGGTGATCTACTCCCTCGATTACATCTCCGCGAAGGCGCCGTTCCCCTGGCTGCTCGCGTTCTACAAGTTGAACCCGATGGTGGGGCTCATCACGCTCTACAGGAGGATCATCATGAATGGCCCCTCGCCGGGATGGCTCGCCGCCGCGGCGTCGGTCATTGTGCCGTTCCTGATCCTCGGCGCGGGGTTAAGAATATTCACTCGCTACGAGCCCGATTTCGCAGATGAACTGTAATCGAACAGACGAGTGGGCGAGGGGGGAGCCGGTGAGTGGGCGAGTCGGCGATTATTCTCGCCGTCTCGCCGGTTCGGTATTTATAAGCTGGTGAAGACGTGCATGCAATAGAAACAAACGGCGTCGGTAAAAAATTCTTCCTCAAGCACGGGGGCCGCCACACGATCAAGGCCGCCGCCGTGGGACTGCTCCGCCGCCTGAAAACGAGAGAGGACTTCTGGGCGCTCAAGGATATCAGCTTCGATGTCGAGGCCGGGACCACCGTGGGCATCATCGGGGCGAACGGCGCGGGGAAGAGCACGCTCCTCGGCATCCTCGCGCGCACCATGCGCCCGACGGAGGGCACCGTCACTGTCCGGGGGCGGGTCTCATCGCTCCTCGAGCTGGGGGCCGGCTTCCATCCCGATCTCACCGGAGCCGAGAATATCTACCTGAACGGCTCCATCCTCGGCCTCAGCCGGAGCGAGATCCGCGCGAAGTTCGATGAGATCGTCCGCTTCGCCGAGCTCGAGCAGTTCATCGATACCCCGGTGAAGCACTACTCGTCGGGGATGTATGTGCGACTGGGCTTCGCGGTCGCCGTCGAGGTCAACCCCGACATCCTCCTCATCGACGAGGTGATGGCTGTCGGAGATGAGGCGTTCAAGAGGAAATGCCTGGGGAGGATCGCGCAGTTCAAGCGCGAGGGGAAGACGCTGCTCGTCGTCTCCCACGACCTCGACACGATTACGGAGGTGAGCGACACCGTCCTGCTGCTCGACGCGGGGAAAATCGTCAATGTGGGCGAGCCCGGGCAGGTGGTTGACCAGTACAAGAGCCTCGGCTTTGTCAAGGCGGGAGCGGTCGTCATCAGGGAGTGGGGCACCAGGGAGGCGGTGATCACCGCGGTGCGCCTCATGGGCGCGGGCGGCGAGCCCGTCGAGCGGATCTCGAGCGGGGAGCCGCTCCTCGTGGAGATAGACTACAGGGCCCACCGGCAGATCGCGGATCCCGTCTTCGGCTTCGCGCTCACCAAGAGCGACGGGACGCTCTGCTGCGGGAGCAACACGATCATCGACAATTGCCCCATCCCGCTCATCGAGGGCGCCGGCACGATGCGTTTGAGATTCGAATCGCTGCCGCTCATCCAGGGGAAATATTACTTCTCCTTCTCCCTGCACACACGGGATCACAAAACGAGCTACCACCGCATGGACAACTGGTTCAGTATCTGGGTGGAGTGCGCGAGAAAGGCGGAGGGGGTCGCGAATCTCGACTGTGCGTGGGAGAGGGGATAGGGGCGCTGGTATCGCCGGGGAGGAGACTACGTCGCATGAATGAACTATTCCAGATCGGGGCGGATGGCGTTGACGTGAAGAAGATCATGCAGGAGATCGAAGCGCGCGTGGCCAGGAAGAAGGCGGCGGGGGTGTACGACAAGTATGATCTCTCACGGATCGCCGCCATGGAGCTCAGCAACGTGAAGAGCGAAGCTGACTTCCTGGACTACTCTCTCAAGGTGATCCAGCAGACGTGGGACATCGACATCGGCGACTTTCCGATCTACTCCAAGGGGGGCGTCCTCGGCGCTCCCGCCGTGTGGCTTAAAAAGATTGTCTGGAAGTTGCTCAAGTTCTACACCTACCGCCTCTTCTCCCAGCAGAAGGAGTTCAACTGCCAGGTGGCAAACGCCATCTGCAGCCTCAAGGCCAAGGTGGACGCGGAGATCGCCGCCCTCAAGAAAACATCAGAATAACACCTATGGTTTCACCACGGAGGCACGGAGGTCACGGAGCAAGGGAACAAATTACCACGGGTAACCACTGAGGCCACTGAATACACTGAATGGAATGATATTCTTCAGCGACTTCAGTGTCTTCAGTGGTTGGAAATAGAAATGTGAATTTCATCTGTGTGTATCTGTGTTCATCTGTGGTTAAAGTTGATCCGCAGTTAAGTTGTTGAGGTTCTCCGTGTTCTCCGTGCCTCCGTGGTAGAATCGAATTTAAATTATTTTACCAACTATGCGCACACGTAAAATTGCTTTTGTCGTACCTCGGTATGGCGTTGAGTCCGCGGGAGGCGCAGAGGCGCTCGTGCAGAGCGTGGCCGAGCGACTCGCGGCGGCCGGGAATAGTGTCTCCGTGCTCACGACCTGTGCGCGCGACCACTTCACCTGGGCCAACCACTTCCGGCCGGGCAGGGAGGCGCTGAATGGCGTCGAGGTCTGCCGCTTCCCGACCGACCCGCGCGACGCCGGCGGGGAGTTCTGCGCGCTCCAGGAGAGGATCGCGCGCGGCATGCCAATCAGCCGGGATGAGGAGGAAACGTGGATCCGCGGGAGCGTGCACAGCCGCCCCCTCTACGACTCCATCGCCGCACGCCGCGACGAGTTCGACTGTTTCATCTTCATCCCCTACCTCTTCGGCACGACCTGGGCCGGCAGCGCCGTCGCACCGGAGAAATCACTCATCATCCCCTGCCTGCACGACGAACCCTACGCGCGCCTCACTCTATTCAGGGAGATGTTCTCACAAGTCCGCGGTCTCATATTCAACAGCGAACCCGAGCGTGCCCTTGGCGTGAGCCTCTTCGGCCTCGCGTCGGAAAAGAGTGCCGTCGCAGGCATGGGGTTTGTCGCCATGGACCAGTACCGCCCCGAGCGCTTCCGGAAAAAGCTCGGAATCAAAGGGCCCTTCATCATGTACGCCGGGCGGCGGGAGCAGGGCAAGAACACGCCGCTCCTCGTGGAATACTTTCGCGCATTTATAAACCAGCATCGGAATGAACTCAAACTCGTGCTCCTCGGGACGGGCGAGGTGATGATCCCCCAAGAACTCTCGAGGGACGCGCTCGATCTCGGCTACGTCAGCGAAGAGCTCAAACACGACGGCTACGCCGCCAGCCTCGCGCTCTGCCAGCCCTCCACAAATGAGAGCCTGTCCATCGTCCTCATGGAGGCATGGCTCGCCGGCGCTCCCGGCCTGGTGCACGCCGACTGCGCCGTCACCTCTTTTCACTGCGTGCAGGCCAACGGCGGGTTGCTCTTCCGGGACTACTGCGAGTTTGCGGAGTGCATCCTCTACCTCATGGAGAAGCATGGACTCCGGGAGCGTCTCGCCGCGGGGGGCAGGCGCTACGTGGAAACAGAGTACTCGTGGGGCGCAGTTATAAAGCGCTACGACGAGGCATTCGATCGCTTCGGAGTATAATTGTCTCACCACGGAGGCACGGAGGTCACGGAGATTAAAATTACATTTGTTCTCACGAGGAGTAAAAGAGATCAGGAGCTGCTTATGCCTGTTTTTATTTTGTTGCTTCTCTTTCTCTCTCTTGCTCTTTGTAAAGCTGCTACTCTTCTTTCCTCCGTGTTCTCCGTGTCTCCGTGGTGAATACTGAACTATGAAAATCAACCAGCTCCTCCCCGGCTTCGGCAGCGGCGATGCCATCAGCAATTACGCGCTCCAGCTCCAGGCGATCCTGCGCAGGTGGGGGCACGAGTCCGAAATCTACTGCGAGAGCCGCCACGTGGGCCCGACCGAGGAGCACCTCTGCCGGGACCACCGCCTCTGTCCCGCGCCGGGCGACCCCCTCGACGTCACTATCTATCATTACTCGATCGGCTCGGAGCTCACGGACTTCTTCAGGCGCCTGGAGGGCCGCAAGGTCCTCATCTACCACAATATCACGCCCCACGTCTGGTTCCAGGGAATCCACGATGAGAAGGCACGGTCGCTCTGGAATGGCCGGGAGGAGCTGAAGCGGCTCGCCGCGGTGCCCGACCTCGCTCTCGGCGTGTCGGAGTTCAACCGGCGCGAGCTCGAGGCGTTCGGTTTCGCGCGCACCGCAGTCCTCCCCCTCATCGTGGATGGCGAGAAGCTCTCCCGCGAGCCCGACGCGGGGCTCTTGAAACGCTACGGGGACGGCGCCGCAAACATCCTCTTCACGGGCCGCATCGCACCGAACAAGAGGGTCGAAGACCTGATAAAAATCTTTTATTACTACCGCACCACGCTCAACGCAAATTCGCGCCTCCTGCTCGCCGGCTCGCTCATCGGCATGGACAGATACACGAGCCACCTGAGGGCGCTCATCACCTTGCTCGACCTCCCGGATGTCACCTTCTTCAACCACGTGACCGATGCCGAGCTCTATTCCCTCTACCGCACCGCGGGCGTCTTTCTCTGCATGAGCGAGCACGAGGGCTTCTGCATCCCGCTCCTGGAGGCGATCTATTTTCGAGTGCCCGTCCTCGCCTACGCGGCGGCGGCCATACCCGAGACGCTCGCAGGGACGGGCGTCCTGGTGCGGGAGAAGAACCACGCCGCAATCGCCGAACTGATCGACAGGATCCTGGGCGATCCCGCGCTCAGGGCGGCAATCGTCGCGAAGCAGGCCCCCCGCGTCGCGGCGTTCTCCACGGAGGCCGTCGCGGGACGCCTCAAGGAGCTGCTTTCCCAATTGTAATCCAACCAAATGATCCCGATAAAAATAGCATCTCTCGCGGTTCTCCTCCTGCTCCCCGGCTACCTGCTCATCAGGGTGTCGCGAGGGGGCGTGCCGCCCTCTCCCCACCCCACACGCCGGGCATGGCTCCAGGGGGTCGTGGCGAGCATGGTCATCAGCTCGTGGCTCGGATTGGTCCTCCTCGAGTGCGGCTGCTTCTCGCTCAGGAACCTCCTCCTGCCCCTCGCCGCGTGCTCACTACTGCTCTATCTGATATTCCGCCCCGCGCTGCGGAGTGCTCGCCTCGATGAGAACCCCCGGGAGAGAGGCAGCGCACAACATGACCCTTTCCCCTGGCCGCTCGCCATCGTGCTCTGCGCGTTCGGCCTCGCGTGCCTCCGGTTCGGCTCATCCGAGTACATTTTCGGGGGTTGGGACTCCGGCGAGTACGTGAACATGGGCGCGCTCATCGCCGACAGGGGCGGTATCGTCTACCGCGATGAGTTCTTCTCCTCAATCCCCGAGGCCGCGCGCCAGATCTTCACCGACGGGGGCCGGCGCTACATGGGCTTTAACCTGCTCAGCTCCAGAGAGGCGATCGTCAGCCCCAAGTTCATGCACCTCTACCCCCTCTGGCTCGCGCTCGCGATGAAGCTCTCCGGCCTGCGCGCCGCTCTCTCGCTCAATGTGCTTTTCTCCCTCCTCTCGCTCTCCCTCTGCTACCAGATCGCGGGCCAGCTCCACGGGAGGAGAGCCGCGGCCGCGGCAGCCGTCTTCCTCGCGCTGAACGCCGTCCAGATCTGGTTCGCCAGGAACCAGTGCGCAGAGCCGCTCGCCCAGCTCTTCTTCCTCGGCTGTGTCTACTTCTGGATCCTCTGGCGCCGCGGTGGGAGGCTCCACGCCGCCCTCTCCGCTGCGTGCGCGGGAATGATGTTCCTCACAAAATTTGAAACGACCATCATCCTTCCCGCCATGGCGGCCGCCCTCCTCCTCTCCGAAAAGAGGAGGGGGGAGATCGCTTTTCTCATCGTCCTCCTCGCCGCGCTCCTCCACCTGACTGTCCATCTGTGCTGGTGGGACAGGCCGTACGCCTGGGCGATACTCAACAATATCCCTGCTCGCCTCAGGGAACACGGGCTGTCCCTCATCGTAGCCAGCTGTATCTTCCTCGTCATCTCATATCTGCTCCTGTGGCGCTCGAGGAGCCGTGGTTCACCGCTCAACCGGATCAATTCACCGACAAGATTTCTCGCGGGGTCTGCCGTACTCGCGTTCATCACCTTCCTCTATTTCATCAGGCCGCTGGTAAGCGCTTCGCCGGAATCGGCCAACCTCCCCGAATTCAGCCGGGTCATGGGGGAGGGATTGTTCTGGTGGTCTATCGCGGCGTTCCTCTGGATATGGCTGAGGGGGCTCAAGAGCGAGGAGAGCCTCCTCTGGATTTCTGCGCTCACGGTGACATTTCTCTTTTCCATCTCGGCTGTGGGGGAGCATCACCTCTACCCATGGTCAGCGCGCCGGTTCCTCCCTGTCACGCTGCCCGCCCTTGCAATCTTCTCCGGCTGCTTCACCGCTGAGCTCTCCGCCCTCCTCCCCCGGCTGGGGAGGTCGCTGCTCATACTAGGACTCGCCCTTTTGCTGATCATCCCCCTCACGCGCGCTCCCTTCCTCCTCACCGCCAGGGATTATCCGGGCGCGCGAGCGTTCATCCGCGCACTCGCCCCCGCGACAGAGGCATTCGACATCCTCATCTGCGAACAGGTCAGGCTCGCCGTCCCCCTCAATTTCCTCCTCCGCAGAAACGTCCTCCTGTTCAAGGAGACTGAGCAGACAATTAAAAAATGCGACCGTGTCGAGGCACTCATCGCGTCCCGGCTCGCCGAGGGAAAGCGCGTGGCCTATGTCACCGCAGGCCCCGCAATTCATGGAAAGACCATCGCGTTCCAGAAGCGCGCGGAACTGCCGTTCATATCCTCCATCGTTCCACTCACACGGCATGCGATGCCATTGGGGATAACCGAAATATCATCCGACGTGAAAGTTCTCGAAGCGATCCCGCTGGCCGCCGAGCCGCCGCCAGAGAAGGATCTGTTCATTGACATCGGCTATCAGTGCTTTGGGCTCGAGGATGGGTTCTACGGGCCGCGGCTGATCGGGAAGGAGGGCGGAGCGGGCCGCTGGACAGCACCCCGCGCATCGCTTATAATTCCCTGGTTTGAAGATGGTTCCGCGGCAGCGCTCACGCTCTCCCTCTCGACCGGCCCCCGGGGAGGAATGCCGGTTCCCGTGGAGCTGCTCATCGAGGGGAGGAGGGTGGCGGAGTTCAACGCCCATGGGGGATTGAACGGCTATATGGCGTCAATACCCAGGGGAACCTGCACAGGCATGAAGCGGGTCCGCCTCGAGCTGATAACGCCCCCATGGAACCCCGCGGATGACGGGTTGCGCGGCTACCCATCGGCGCTTGGAATATTTCTCGATTCAATAAGGATTACGAAGTTGCGCGCCGCAGATCCCGGACACGAGCGGAATCCCGGAGGGGGGACTGATACTCATGAGCACTAGCAAACCGGCGCTCCACCAGATCGTCGCAGGTTTTGTCGACGGCGACGCCATCAGCAACTTCGCCCTCACCCTTCAGGGGATATTCAGGGGGTGGGGATATGATTCGGATATCTTCTGCCCCCGACGCCACATCACGCCGAAATTGAGCGGCAGGGCAAAAGACATCGGCGAGCACCGGCCCCTCAGCCGCAGAGAGCACATCGTCATCTTCCATTTCTCCATAGGTTCCGAGACGATCGATTACTTCAAGCGGCTCCCCGAGAGAAAGGTCCTCGTGTATCACAATATCACGCCGGGCCGCTACTACCGCTCTCTCTACGACGGGCGCGAAACCCTCCTCACCCAGGGCCGGCAGGAGCTGAGAGCGCTCGCTCCCGTTCCTGACCTCTCCCTCGCCGATTCATCCTTCAACGCGGGAGAGCTCGAGGAGGCTGGTTTCAGGAATGTGAAGGTGATGCCGATTATTCTCAACACTGATTACTTAAACTGCCCGCCCGACAGGAGCATCATCAATCGCTACCGCGACGGGGTGAAGAACATACTGTTCGTGGGGAGGATCGTCCCCAACAAGCGGTTCGAGGATCTGATCAAGGCATGCCACGCCTACCGCCTGTTCCTGAACCGGGAGGTCCGTCTCCTGCTCGTCGGCTCCTACATTGACCTGGAGCGCTACCTCGCGCTGCTCAGGAACATGGTCCGCGAGCTGAAGCTCGACAATGTGATCTTCACCGGCCACATCCGCCTGGAGCAGCTCACCGCATACTACCGCGCCGCCGATCTGTTCCTCTGCATGAGCGAGCATGAGGGCTTCTGCATCCCGCTCCTGGAGGCGATGCACTTCGGCGTCCCCATCCTCGCCTACGGCGCCGCGGCCGTTCCTGAAACGCTCGGCGGGAGCGGCGTGCTGGTGCGGGAAAAGGATTTCCCGCGCATCGCCGAGCTGATGGAGCTCCTCCTCAACGACGCGCCACTCCGCGAGGGAATCATCCGGCGCCAGAGAGAACGGCTCAATGATTTTGACCCCACTCGTCTTGAAAAGAAATTGAAAGGATACCTGGCTCCATGGCTGCCGCGCTGATTCGCCTCGTCGCGTCCCCGCTCCTCTTCTTTTTCCCCGGCGCATTTTTCCTTCGCCTCGTATGCGCGCGCGGACGTCACCCCCTGCCGCGGGGGTTCGGGGAGTGGCTCTTTTTGTCCGCGCTCGGCAGCATCCTGGTGGCATCCTGGATCGGGCTCGCGCTCGCGGAGCTTTCCATCTTCTCGCTCCGCGCGGTCCTCGCCGCCCAGGCCCTCGTCTCCATCGGCCTGCTCCTCGCAGCACCGGGCGCACGGTGGGGCATCCCGCGCCCCCGAGCCGGTGAGCTCGCGTGGGTCGCGCTCTTCGCGTGCCTCGGGATTGCGCTCTTTACGCCGCCGTATGAGTATGTGCTCGGGAACTGGGACCCTGGCACCTATATCAACAGCGGCGCCCGGCTCGCCCGCCGCGGCTCGATCACCTATCGCGATCCGGTCCTCGCGGCCCTGCCCCCCGTCGACCGTTCGCTTTTCTACTTCACGCACCTGATCGACCAGCGCTATGAGGGCGGCATAGCGATTGGCGACCACGAGCGCGCTATCGTCTCGCCCCATTTCTACCATATCTATACCGTCTGGATCGCCCTCTTCCACTCGCTCGGAGGCCTGCGATTCTCGCTCTGGGTGAACGTGATGTTCGGCCTCCTGGCGCTCGCCGCATTCTCCCTCGCGAGCAGGGAGCTCGCGGGCGGGAGAACCGCCTTGCTCGCCTCGCTCCTCCTTGCGGGGAGTGCCGCCGAGATCTGGTGCGTCCGGTTTCCCACCGCCGAGATCACCGCCCAGCTATTCTTCTGGGCCGGCCTCTTCTGCCTGTTCCGCACCCTCGACGAAGATCGCGGGGCATGGTCACTCTTCGCCGGGGTGTGCTTTGCGGAGGCGCTCCTCACGATCTTCACCGCCGTGCTCGTCCTCCCGGTACTCATTATTTCGCTTTTCCTTTTCCAGAGCAGGCGCGCCGCACTCGTGTTCCTCATCCCGCTCGCCGCCGGAATCGCACACCTCGTCATTCAGGACGCCACCGTCTGCCGCCCCTACTTCGAGCGCCAGGTTGAGGTCCTCCGCTCCTACGGGCTCACTCCGCTCCGGCTCGCGGGTGCGGGCGTGGGATTCCTGATACTATTCGCAATCCTGGGACTAAACCTCTTGCGCATCCGCGACCGTGCCGCGCGGCTTCTCCACTCGACGGGATTCAATAATCTCCTCGGGGCCACGCTCGTTATCCTTTTTCTTTACGCGGAGTTTATCCGCCCGCTCCTCGGAGGCGGGGCCGACGCGCGGAATCTCCCCGAGCTCGGCTGGTTCATATATCCGCTCGTGGCAAGGCCGCGATTCATCTCTATAGGACTCCTGCTCGCCCTCTACGGGGCGATCCTTTTCATCTTCGCGTGCAGCGGCCGGAAACGCGACGCCTTCCTCCTGATTACCCTGCCCGTCTGCGCGTTTTTCACCTACAAGAAGATGATCTTTCCCTCGTACCTGTGGGCTATCAGGCGCTACATACCGATCGTGTTCCCCGCGCTCATCTTCCTCATGGCGTGTCCGCTCGCCCTGCCCGGGCTACTGAGAAAGAGAGGACAGATCGCCGCGGTGTGCGCCGCGCTCGTCCTCATCGCCTGCATGCAGATCGATTTCACCCGATGCGTGCTCCCCACCGATTACGCCGGCACGGTCGATTTTCTCGCCCACCTCGCCGCCCCGCTCGACCGCGGAGGACTCTACGTCTGTGAGGGGAGCGGGATCGCGTCTCCGCTCGATTATAACTACGGCCTGGACGTCCTGCAGCTGTCCGATCAAACACCAGAGAAGTGCCGGGGCGTCGAGCGCGTCATGGGGAACCTGCTCGAGCGCGGCAGACGGGTCTACTACATTTCAAGGGGAGGGTGGCCGATTTCGCCTTCCCTCAATTTCGTTCCTCTCTTTGAGACGCCGCTCGAGACCGACCACCTCGAGTACAGCGTCGGCGCATTCCCCCGGAGACGCGTGCCGGTGAGCGTCACCGCGCGGGTCTTCAGGGTCGAGAGGCTCGGGGCGTCGCCTGAGGCGGACGCGACGAGCCGCGTGCTCGACATCGGAGAGGACTGTTTCGGTCTCATCAGCGGTTTCCAGAAGCCCACCATGCTCCGGGAAAAGGGAAACGGCAAGAATGCCAAGCGATGGGCGCGGTGGACGTCGGATGAGGCCGCGCTCGTCATTCCCACATTCGGTTCCCGCACCGATCTCACGCTCACCATCAGGGCATCTGCGGGGAGGGAGAGGCCTGTCGACTCGGTGCCAGTCCAGTTATTCATTGCTGACAAAAAAGTTGCGGAGGCAACCATCGGCCGGTCAATGGAGGAACAGCGCGTTGCCATTCTGGCGAGCGCCCTCCCCGCGGGCGCGTCGCGCGCGACTCTGAAAATCACCTCTCCCACCTGGAATCCCCCCGTCGCGGGCGGCGGGGAACAGCTCCGCAACCTCGGTATCTGCATCGACTGGCTGCGCATCGCACCGCGCGAGACTCAGTGATACATTATTTCCATGATGTAGGGGCGTGATTTATCGCGCCCGGGCCACGTATGTTACGTGGCATGTTCGATACTTACTCGCCGTAGGCGGGAATCCCTGCCCGTCCGGCAGGCGGGGAACCCCTACAATTTAGCCCCGCCCACACACACATCACCGAGGCAATTCTGCCGAACCTGTTTTTATCTGGACGCCTGACCGGTCAGGTACTACGACGATGGTGAAGTGCCTGAAAGCTCAAGCAGGAACAAGAAGCGAAGAACAGGGATGACACAAGAGGAGGTAAAACTGATAGGAGCAGTACCTTTAGGCTTGGCAATTACCTAACGGAATTATATATTTAACTAGCCCGACTTTCGCAGATTTTTGATATTTGAGGGTTTTTGTATTTTTCCGAGGCTTGTGGATTGATTATATTGGGTGCTTTGGCCGAAAAGGGGTTTTCCCCCCCCTGTGTGGAGACCTACCCTCTGGATTTTAGTTGCCGGAGTGTGAAATACTACCGGCATGTTCCTGAAACCGAACAAGCGATTCAAGGACGGTAAAGACCATGTGTATTACACGCTGAATGAGAGCATACGCATCGGCAAGCGGCGAGTGGTCCAGCGTACGATTCTGCATTTGGGTGAGCTTACCACCAGCCAGTGCCATCGCTGGCGGCACACGATCGATGTTATCAACGAGCGCAGTGAAGCACGGCAGATGGAACTGCTGACTGAAGAAGAGCATCAGCGACGTGGTTATCCGGAAGATCCGGATGTGGTGGCGATCCGGCTATCGAGTTTACAGGTATGCAACTGCCGGGAGTTCGGGAGCTGTTGGATAGGGGTCAAGCTTTGGCAGATATTGGAGTTGGATCGATTTTGGGCGGAGCGATTGGGAGAGCTTCGAGGCGAGGTGCCTTGGGAGAAGGTAGCCGAGCTATTGTCGGTGAATCGTCTCTGCGATCCGGGTAGTGAGCTGAGTGTGCACGAGAAGTGGCACCCCAAAACCGGGATGAACCTGCTGCTGGACTGCGACGATGCGGTTGCGGAGAAGGACCGCCTGTATCGCTGCCTTGATCGGTTGCTTGCGCACAAGGGTGCACTGGAAGAACATTTGAGGTGTAAGTGGGGTGAACTGTTTCAGGCGGACTTCGAGGTATTGCTTTACGACCTGACCAGCACTTACTTTGAAGGCCTGATGGAAGAAGTTTCCAAAGCCAGGCGAGGGTATTCGCGTGATAAGCGGCCGGATTGCAAGCAACTGGTTATTGCGCTTATTGTGACCGCTGAAGGTTTTCCTCTTGCCTACGAGGTTTTTCCAGGCAATACCCGTGACATGCAAAGCCTGGAGACGATGCTGAACCAGGTCGAGGCGAAGTACGGGAAGGCCAGGCGCACATGGGTTTTTGACCGTGGTGTGGTCAGCGAGGATAATCTTCAGAAGCTTCGCGAGCGTCACGGCACTTATGTGGTGGGCACGCCGCGATCGCGGTTGAAGGAGTTCGAAGGCGGTCTACAGCGTCAGGATTGGAAGCATGTGCGCGGGCAGGTCGAGGTGGTATTGCGGTCGGGAGACGATGGTGATACGTACGTGATTGCCCGCAGTGTGAAGCGGCGGGCCAAAGAGAACGCGATACGTCGGCGACGAATGCGCAAACTCTACGATAGCCTCAAGAGCCTGGCCATCTCTGTTGAACAGGGCTATGTACGCCATTATGATGTGCTGGTCAATCGGCTCGGCAGACTCGAGGAGCGCTACGCGCAGGTCTTCGGGTTCGTGGAGATCTCCCGTACTCGGGACAACGAAGATATCAAACAGTTCGCGTTTCGGCTGAACCGCCATGCTCTCAAGAAGGCTTACCGCCAGGACGGTACATATCTGCTGCGTACAAATCTGATCGAAAATGACCCGTCCAGGCTGTGGGAGCAGTACATCCAGCTTACTGAAGTCGAGTCAGCGTTCCGCGCTTTGAAAAGCGAGATAAAACTACGTCCGATCAACCACAGGATCGAACCGCGCGTCGAAGCTCACGTGATGGTGGCATTTATGGGCTATGCGATGTGGGTATGTCTGAAATGGAAGCTTAAAGGTATGGCGGGCAGCCTATCGCCCCGGCGGGCAATTGAGCTCTTTCGCAGCATTAAGCTTGTTGAAGTATGGTTTGATACTATCGATGGACGGCGGATTTGTCTTCCGCGGATCACGATGCCCAAACCTGAACACCAAATAGTTCTGGAGCAGTTCAAATGGAATTTGCCCGACCAACCGCCTCCGCGCATTTATACACGGCGCGAAGGTCACGTAAAAAATGTGTTGGAGACTCGAAGCTAAAATGCCCTCCTTTCCTATGAAAGCTGGGCTTCTATGCCAAAATCTGCGAAAGTCGGGCTAGCTACTTCTTCATGCTGTTTTTCTTTGACGAACATCCATCTTCTCGCTATAGTGTTGCCTTCGATGAGAAACAGCACCTATCCCGGTAGAATAATCCTGGCCATCGGACTGATCAGCGCGGGTTCGCTCCTCCTCGAGCTCACCTTCGTCCGGATCTTCTCCGTGCTCTTTTTCCACCACTACGGCTTTCTCATCATCAGCACCTCGCTCTTCGGCATGGGGTTGGCCGGCGTGGTACTCCACATCAGGGGGACGCCCTCCGCAGGAGATGCAGAAGGCGCGATGCGCCGTGCCGCCCTCCTTTTCGCCCTGACTTCCATTTTCGCCGCCGTCTGTACGCACCTTTCCCCCGTCAAACTTTCCGCCGCGGTCAGCGGGCAGGCAAGGCCTCTGGTGTATCTTGTGCTCTACTACATCATCCTCGGATCGCCGTTCTACTTCGTCGGCCGCGCCGTCAGCATCGGGCTCACCGTCTGGAGCGAACGGGCGGACCAGCTCTATTTCGGCGACCTGCTGGGCGCGGGTGTCGGCTGCCTGCTCCTCTTCGTGACGCTGCCCGGCCTCATGCCGATGGGGACCGCCTGCATCGTCGCCTGCCTCGGAATCGCCGCCGCTCTTCTCCTCTCGAGAGATTGCGGCGCACGCGGTCGAGGCATGCTCGTCGTTGCCCTGGTTGCTTCGCTGGGCCTCTCATGGTTCGCGGGTGACGTCGTCCCGTTGAGACCCCAGGAGAACAAGCGCAGCTTTCGGGATGATTATCGCAGGAAGTTGATCGAGTGGACGCACTGGGGGGTCCTCTCACGAGTGGATATCGCGCGGCGGAGGGACCGCAAGGTACTCTGGATCGATGGGGGGACCAACGAATCGAATCTCATTCCCTTCAGCGGCAATTTCGACACGGATTTCGACAAAGAGGCATGGGGGCGCAGGAAATCCGCGTTTGTGTACCAGATACGAAAGCCGCGACGCGTTGTCATCATAGGGCCCGCCGGCAGCCATGAAGTAGTCACCGCCGCGGGTTTCGGCGCCGAACAGGTTACCGGTGTGGAGATGGACCCCCTCGTGGTGCGGGCGGTTGTGAAGGACTACGCAGACTACATCGGCCGGCCGTACGACCATCCCGGCATCCGCATGGTGAACGAGGAGGGGCGGAGCTACCTCGAACGCAGCCCCGACACCTTCGACGTCATCCAGCAGATCAACAACTTCACCCCCGTCGCCATGGCATCGGGGGCGCTCAACGTCTCGGAGACCTACCTCGTCACCGTCGAGGCGTTCAGGCTGTACCTGAATCGCCTCACGCCCGACGGGATCGTCGACCTGCGCCGGCACGGCGACATCAGGGTGGCTTCGGTCGCGATGGAGGCGCTCCGCCGCGAGGGGGTCAGTGAACCGTGGAGCCACATTCTGATACTCGACGATCAGACGTTCGTCAAGAAGACGCCATGGACCCCTGAGGAGCTTCAGAACGTCCGGAGCCTTGCGAAGAAATGGAAACGGGCGATTCGCTTCATCCCCGACGAGGTACGCGATCCGTCCTCCTGGTATGACGGCTTTCTCCGGTCAGACCGTCCCGAACAGTGGTACCACCGGGATGTCGCGAACCTCACGCCCTCAACGGACGACTGGCCTTTTATCAACCACTATGTCTCCTGGGGGCGCACGAGGGATCCGAAGCTCCCAACGACGATCGCCTGGTACAACAGAATGAAGTTCTTCCACCGAATCCCGCACGGCGACTTCGTACTTGTCTGCATCCTGTTCGAGGCGGCAATCTTGAGCTTCCTCTTCCTCCTGCTACCGATGCTGCGCTCCCGTAAAGACCCGCTCACGCCGCGCGCGGCGCCGGTGCTCGTCTATTTCACCTGTCTGGGCGCGGGATTCATCTTCATGGAGCTTTGCCTCATGCAGAGGCTCACGCTGCTCCTCGGTCATCCATCGATCTCGCTCGCGGTCGTCCTCGCCTCGCTTCTCATCTTCGCCGGCTTCGGTTCGCTCCTGAGCGGGACGCTGTTCGCACCCTCGGTCCGCAATCTGCGTCTGGTGCTGCTGATTGCCGTCATAATCCTGGTGCTCGGCGCGCTTTTCCTCCAGCCGCTTGTGCGATACGGAATGCGGCTACCGGAGATCCAGCGGATACTCCTGTCCATCGGGATCACCGGAATCCACGGTATCTTCCTGGGCATGCCTTTCCCGATTGCGATCCGTATTATGTCCGGCCCTTCCCACCGGCTCATCCCCTGGGGATGGGCGATCAATGCCTATGCGACCGTCGTGGGAAGCGTGCTCTGCGTTCTGTGCGCAATGTACTGGGGGTTCAGCGCGGTGTACCTTCTGGCCGCCGCAGCCTACGGAGTGGCAATCTTCACGTGCCACACCCTCAAAGGTCATGGAGCAGTGAGCGACCATGAAACCTGAGGGGAGAGACCGGATGCGCGATACAGCAATTACGCTCGTTGAGCTTCCACCGACAATCTTCGGCCAGATCGACAGCCGGATTGTGGAGGATGCCTACTGCCGGTGCAAGTTCCCCGCGAGAGCCACCCCTCTCCTCCATGCGATTCTCCTGCGGGATGGATATACCAACGTACGGAGCATCAGTTCCGCATCCACCGGACGCTCAGGACGGCTGTGGCGGAGGGACCTCGACCGGATCCTCAGCAGTGATTACTTGCTGCTCTCGGCGATTACCCGCACAATCCCCCAGACGAGAGAGCTGGCGCTTCTGTACAAGGATCGGAATCGGGCGGGGAAGGTGATCGTGGGAGGGCCCCATGCGACTTATCTGCCAGAGGAGTGCCTGGAATGGGCCGATGTGGTGGTCGGGAAGGAGGGGGATCAAACTCTCCCTAGACTGCTCACCGCATTTTCAGAGAAAGGAACCTGCGAAGGCGTAAAGGGCATCAGTTACAAGAGCAATGGAAAAATCATCCATGCGGATCCAGTTGAGCCATTGACGGAGGAGGAGTTGTCAGACCTCCCCATCCCCTATTATGATGATGCCACCCTCAGGGGGATGAGGGTCCAGCCGATATGCACCTCGCGCGGATGCCCATTCACATGCGACTTCTGCTCGGTGTGGGGGCTGTACGGGAGCCGCTACCGGAGGCGGTCGAATGAATCAATCCTGGAGGAGCTGCGGGCTGCGCAGAGGACACCGTCCCGGTATCTCTTCTTCATCGATGACAACTTCGCCGGCAGGCCCGCCGAGACGAAAGAGCTGCTGCGCGAAATGATTAAAAGCGGCATCAACAAGAAACCGTTCCTCTGCCAGTTGAGTATCTATGCCGCGTTTGATGCAGAGCTGCTCTCCCTCCTGAAGAAGGCGGGCAGCTTCTCGGTATTTCTCGGGATTGAATCAATCAACGAGGATACGCTCAAGGCTCTGAACAAAAAGGTTGATGTCAGAAAGAATAAGGCCGCAGTGACGCTGTTCCGGGAGAAAGGCTTCTGGGTGAACGGGATGATGATGATCGGAGGGGACGGCGACACGGAGGAGAGCCTCGAGGAAACCGCCCGGTGGGCGGAGGAGAATCTCGACAGCGTTCAATATTTCACCCCCACGCCCTTGCCGGGCACGAGGCTGGCGGAAAAAATGCGCGCAGACGGACGCATCCTGGCGGAGGAGTACTACTTATACGACGGGCAGCATGTGGTGCTCAGGCCCAGAAACTTCACGCCCTACAGACTTCAGACCATCATCTTCAACATGTACAAACAATTTTACTCTCTCAGGAGAACCTTTCGCGAGTTACGGCGTCCCTACCACCGTCTGATGAAAATTATCATCCAGATCCTCGGCATGCGTACTGTAAGGGATGCTGCCAAAAATCCACAGATGATCGCCTACATAAGGCGATTGCGGGAAATGGAACGCGGGGCGGATTCCCCGGCAAAACCGATTACCGCTTCTCGATAACCCCGCATCGGTCCAGTGCCCACGGCTCTGGCCGATCCCGGCATATTCTCTGCACTCTATTGGCCTTCCCGAGACTTGTGACCGAGGCATGCAGCCGAGACTTCAGTCTCGGCGATCAGAGCAAACAAAAGCCCACACTTTAATCGTAACTGCTCAGGAGCCAGAATTCAGGAGACAGGAGATAAACGTTTCCTTGAAATGCAGTTATTCTTAATTCTGTATTCTGTATTCTGTCTTCTGGATTCTGTATTCTTACTTTTCCATTCTGGATTCTGGCTCCTGACTTCTGACTACCTGAGTAGTTACCTTTAATCTACATCACCCCCCGATTCGGCTTCTGAAAATTGCTTCTGAAAATTGCGTTGACTCCCTATGCCGATGTGATACACTACCCGTAATTGAGTATCAGCCCTGGTAAATAGGTTGCGGAATCTATGGGCCGTGAGCGAATTACTCGACTCACGGCTTTTTTTTGACCAGGATGATTCTCGCAAGGGAAGCTGTGGCGCGATTCTCGAGAATCGTTCCATATAGTTTAGGCGCTTCCCCCACGCCAAGAAGGAGTTACATAACAATGGCGAAAGGCACAGTGAAGTGGTTCGACGAGCGTAAGGGCTTTGGTTTCATCACCCCTGAATCAGGTGAAGACCTTTTCGTGCACCACAGTTCGATCCAGCAAGAGGGCTTCAAAACCCTTGAAGATGGCGAGGCTGTGGAGTTCGATGTGGCCCCCGGCCGTAAGGGCCAGCAGGCTATCAATGTAAAGCGCCAGAATCAGTAAGCGCACCATTGAGCAGCTACAAGCCCCGTCTTTCCAGTGTGAAAGGCGGGGCTTTGTATTATGGGCTCACGATAAGCCATTGTCAGGAACATACGCGTCTACAATCCACTGTCATGCCGACAAGGATACATAGTGAATACTACAGTTTTAATCGCGCTCTTCCATTATGAAAGTTTCGCCATCAGGAGCCTGTTCTCCTATCTACGTTCCAATGACGTGCCCGTTTCCTATATAGGGTTCAAGCGGATGAGGCATAAATCGACCAGGACGCTGAAGAATGAGTTCATCGAGATGAACGATTATCATACCGAGGTCACGGAAGAGGATATCTCTATCCTGATCGCCACTTTGAAGAAACTGAATCCCTCGCTGGTCGGAATAGGGGTGCAGTCATCCCACTTCAAGGTAGCGCAGCGCATCACGAAGGCGATCAAGGAGAATCTCAACGTCCCCGTAGTATGGGGAGGTGCGCACCCCAGCATAGACCCGGCGGGTTGCATCGCGCACACGGATATGGTGTGCGTGGGAGAAGGCTTCGACGCATTGCTTGATTTGTCCCGTAAGATTTCGGAGGGGACACCGTACCACGACGTGAAGAATCTATGGGTCAATACGGGGGATGGAATAATGAAGAACGATATGAGGCCGCTGCTCGCCGACCTCGACGTTCTTCCTGCCGCGAGTTATGACGCCGAGAACAAGTGGTACATAGATGACGGGCGTCTCCAATCCAAGAAAAACATCGATTACTTTGGGTACGGTCTCACGGACAACCCTTCGAAAACGGTGCACCAGACGATGACCTCTTTCGGCTGCCTGATGGAGTGTTCGTTCTGCATGAATTCATTGATACATGGAAAATTCCGCCGCCGGAGCGTGTCTCATGTGATCAGCGAACTGGTGGATGCGAAACGCAATAATCCCAGTCTCAAAATGGTTTTTTTCTGGGATAACATATTCCAGGTCAACAAGAAATGGTGCCTCGATTTCGCCCGCGAGTACAGGGAAAAGGTGAATGTTCCTTTTTTTGCCTACTCTCACCCCCTCTGCACGGATGAGGAGACGCTCGTCGCGCTCAGGGAAGCGGGATGGAGCGTGACGGTGATGGGGATCCAGAGTGGAAGTTATTCGATCCGGAAGAAGCTCTACAACAGGAATGAAACGAATTCGCAGGTGATCAAGGCTGCCCAGAGGCTTGATGGACTGAGGAAGCTCACGCGCGCCACCAGCGTTTTCAGGATCTATTATGACTATGTGAAAAACAATGTTCTCGAGAAGAGAAACGATCTGAAGGAGAGTCTGGATCTGATTTTAAAGTTGCCGAAAAACTTTATTTTCCAGGCTTTCAATCTGTCGTTTTTTCCCAATTATCAGCTTACCAAGAGATATCTCGATGAGGGGCTTATATCCGATAAAGACATCGAGGGTAATATCTCCACCTCCGGCAATAGCTGGATCACCACCTATGATACAAAAAAGAAATATAAAGGCTCGCTCAAGATGCACGAGTACTATTACCTGCTCTTCTCCCTGGCACAATTCAAGATATTTCCAAATTCACTTGTGAGGAAGATAGAGCAAAGGGAGTTATTTTCGCACAATCTCCGTCCCCTCTACTGGCTTTGCAGGGCGGTGAGAGTCATCGATCTGTATTTCCGGCCATCCAACTATCGCTGGCTCCTGGCAATCCTCTGGATCGTTCCTCTCAGGATGAGGCTGCGACACCGCGCTTTTGTGCGCCTCGGCTAGTGTCTTATCTCAGGAATATCTCGTATATTTTTGTCATTGCGAGTGTAAGCGAAGCAATCCGACCCGAAGGGTCGTCCCGAGCGAAGCGAGGGATCTAAGATAGATCGCCACGCCCCGAATATTTCGGGGCTCGCGACGCCTCGCGGATTGCTTCGTCGCTTCGCTCCTCGCAATGACATAACTCTGTAAAGCTATCTAACCTGAATTATTCATCTGCGTGTTGTAGGGGTTCGATTCATCGAACCCAGGTTGAGAACGGTCTTGATAAAACTTGTCCTGTCGAAGACCCTGAGCGAAGTCGAAGGGACCTTGCCGAAGGATCAAGCCCCTACAATGCAATGTGTTACGATATATTTGGATAAGGTCAGTCTCAAGTTGATGAATAGATCAGGCTAAAGGACACGACACTTGATTGGCAGTCGCTGAGATCAATCTTTCCTCCCCGGTTCTGCTATAATTTCGGCATTCACGGCCATTACTCTGGGAGTTCTTTCATTTCTGTACTACTAATAACGTCAAAATATCTGTTTCTTACTCAAATTATATTTTATGCTTCTCTTCCAATTTGTGTGGGTAACTAGAACTATTCCTCCCCCCTTTGAAGGGGGGATGTCAGGTGGGGGGTGGGAGTAGGAAGCTTTTAGCTAGTCCCCGTGAGAAGGAATTGAAAAATTCAGTTCAAAAATGAGAGAGAACAGCAAATGCAAGATTCAAGATTAACACGGGAAGGCTATATTCCCGTAACCGGAGGGCGGGTCTGGTATGGGATCGCCGGCGCGGGGAAAAAGGGAATCCCGCTTCTGGCGCTTCACGGAGGCCCCGGCGTTCCCCACGACTACCTCGAGCCGCTCGAAGCTCTCAGCGATGAACGCCCTGTCATTTTCTACGACCAGCTCGGATGCGGCGCTTCCGACAGGCCGGACGATCTGTCCCTCTGGACCGTTGAGCGCTTTGTTGAGGAGCTCGGCGAGGTTCGCGATGCTCTTGCCCTGGAAAAAGTACATCTGCTCGGACAATCGTGGGGCAGCATGCTGGCCGTTGACTACATGCTCACATCGCATCCCCACGGAGTTTCAAGTCTGATACTCTCCGGGCCGTGCATGAGCGCCTCACGCTGGCATCGGGATCAAAGAGCGTACCTTGAGGAGCTTCCGGAAGAGATGCGGAGCGTTATAGTGGCGAGTGAAGAATCAGGGGACTTTCATTCCGATAATTATCAGGATGCAGTGATGTACTATTACCGAATGCACGTGTGCAGAATGAATCCCTGGCCGGACTGTTTAAACCGGGCTCTTGAGAAAATGGGTTACACCATATATGCGCACAT
Organism: Candidatus Auribacterota bacterium; assembly: GCA_026392035.1. Lineage (NCBI taxonomy): Bacteria > Pseudomonadati > Candidatus Auribacterota > Candidatus Auribacterota bacterium. The sequence continues at coordinate 23,613 of JAPLCX010000070.1, forward strand.
GTGGGGACCGAGCGAGTTCACCATTGTCGGGACGCTCAGAAGTTATGAACGCGCAGAGCGGCTGAAAGAGATTACAGTGCCCGTGCTCTTCACATGCGGCCGCTACGATGAGGCTGCGCCCGCCACCACGGAGTATTATCACCGGATGCTTCCGGGATCGGAGATTGTTGTGTTCGAGGATGCGTCACATGACCACCATATCGAGCAGGCGGAGCGGTATCTGAAAACGGTCCGCGACTTCCTCCGCCGTACGGAGAATGAATGACCGCGGACCGAGTCGTCACCAGTTGATCACCTTCTGCGGATTCCGCGGCCTGGCCCCTTGACCCCCGATAGGCGCCGAGCCCCTGGATGGCCCCACGATCCCCGTCCCTCTGCCTTTCACGCTTCCCGGTTGCTCAGTCGTGGTGCACCCGCAGATGAGGGCCGTGGCGCAAATCGCACACAGAATCAAATATTTCATAGCCATATCCCCGGACACTATTTAATCACAATCAGTTCCTGTCTCGCCAGTCATAAAGAGTCCCCAATTTACCCTATTTGACTCTGGCTTCGTTCGAAACCTCAACAGGGTAGGCAAGGCTGACAAACTGCCCTGTCGCCACATCGACACACGCGGCGAAGAAGACCCACTGCGTCCCTTCGATGCCAGAGGGCAGATTGAACGAGACGCTCCCCGAGGTATCGGTCCCGTTCAACGGGAATATCACATATGGATATGTCGGAGCCAATTTATCGGGGTTGTAGAGTCGGGACTGGAGGTTGCTGCTAAAAAGGTAGAGTGAACCGCTCGAGATTATCTCGCTCACCGTGGCGGGCCTGTCCGTGACAGGGGAGCGCTCCGCGGCGCCGAAATAGACTGCCACGGATCTCCCCATCAGATTGAAGCGACGGTCAGGATCGGCTTCCCATTTCAGCGTGAGTCTGTCACCGGAATGAAATACCTCGCCGACAACACGGAGCTCGAAATAATTAGCCGGCGATGACGTTGGTATCGGGGTTGAGGTGTCCAACGGTTTTACTGTATCCGTCGATCTGGGCGTGGCCGTCGGTGTTAAAGTAATTGTCGCGGTAGCTGTGGGTGTGGGAGTAAAGGTTGGGGAAGCGGTGGCTGTTGGATCGGACATGATAATGTTTTTGAATGGCTTTTTGTAAATAAGCATTCTCGACCAGTCGAAATCGCCGATATAGAGGTTGCCGTCAGGGTCGAAGTAGGCGCCCGCAGCGGGATACGCGAGAAAATCTCCCATCGCCATCTGAGGCAGTTGCTCGTTCATGGGATCGAGATAGACCAGGGCGAAA
>JAPLCX010000071.1 GCA_026392035.1 Candidatus Auribacterota bacterium
AGGAAACGGGCTCGGGATGGAGCAGCAGGCAAGTCACGAGTGCTGGCGTGAACGGAGCAAGCAGTTGAACCCGCGCATGCGCGAGGGAGGGACCAGATCATGTCTATTGACTCCGCGCCTTTGATGGGTGACCCATTACAAATGGCGGGGCAGGAAAGCAGGGCGAAGGGGGCAGGGCGTAGGGAGAAGGGCAAAAAGTCATACCCTTTTTGCTTCTCCCTTCCCCGGTAATGCAGTGAAAAGCGAGAAGTGTATAGTGAAAAGTGTTAGTCTTCTATTATCTTTCACTCTTCACTTTCCACTTCCCACTCTCCCCTGTAGTTATGGATATCCCAGAGCGCTGACAATTATAGGTGTATTAAAGATTTTATTCAAAACCGTGCGGGATGGGCACCGTAAAATATGCATTGTCCAAGCTACTGGGATGGTGGATAATAATCAATAAAAAGGGGAATGTCGCTATTGCCCGCACGCGCCTTTCCTGAGATAATAACCGAACAATGAGGGCGCTACCGTGCCCTGCTACCCACAGAGAGAAAGGAGGGATCCGGCATGAGAAAATAGCAGTACTGTTGCTGCTTCCGGTCGTTGCATTGATGGCCGGATGCGGGATGATTAAGGGAGCGGGGAAAGATATCGAAGCGGGGAGCGATGCAACCAGGGATAAGGTTCACGACATAACCCACTAAGCGCGTTGTATGACTACGGGATGCGGCGGATGCCATCAACCGCACTGCTGCTTCCGGGCGTTGGGACGCAGCAGGCTGCGGGGTATATGATTCGGATCGTCGCCGGATTATTGCGGAAGGAGAAGCAACAATGCTCGAAACATTGATTGTCCTCTTGATCCTCCTCTGGTTTGTCGGTTTGCTTACCTCGTACACGGCGGGCGGGTTGGTTCACCTGCTGCTGGTCATCGCGATCGTGGTGATAGTGATTCGTGTCCTTCAAGGTCGAAAGGTCCTGTAGCGAGCTCTTGCATCAGAGACGCAGCGTCATGCGATCGTTCGACCCCGGCATTGCCGGAGAAAGGAGGCCCTGAGGTTTTCTTGCGTGACATCGTGTATAAGTATGCGTGACAAAGACAAGGAGGATAGCGATGGATTTAATATCATTGGTGGTAACCCTGATCGTCGTCGGCGTGTTGCTGTGGCTGGTCAACACGTACATACCGATGGACGCAAACATTAAGAAGATTTTGAACATAGTGGTGGTTATTGCGGTGGTTCTCTGGCTGCTGCGCGTGTTTGGCGTACTGGGCGACGTTCACACCATCCACGTCGGCAAATGAATGCCTCCCCGTCGTTCTCGCGGGGAGGAGTGGGGTAAGCCGCCTCACAATAATATACTCCGACATTCCCGGATCAACCGCGCTCTCTTCAAAAAAGAAGGGGGGATTTTCATCCCCCCTCGCAATAATGCGTGCATGCGCAGATAACAACCGGCATCCGTTCAGTTTTTTCCGCCGAAGATTCTTTTGAAAAAGTGCTTTGTTGAGCTGGCGGAATGCTTGAAGAAGTGCTTCGTTGATTTGCTGGAATGCTTGAAAAAGTGCTTTGTTGATTTACCGAAATGCTTGAAAAAGCGGCCGGTCCCCTTGCCGGACTCTTTTCCGGCATGACCTATCTTCTGGCCAATACCGCGCTCCTTGCCACCGCTCGGTTTGAATGCTTCCTTGTTCGTGTTCCCTAATTCCTTCCCTGCCGCTTTGAGATCCTGCCCGTATTGAGCTCCCTGCGCTCGAACGGGCGATGACCCCAGAGAACACCACGCGGCGATAGAGAGGATCAGCAACAATGCAATGAGCGTACGTGATAACATACGCACCTCCTTTGTTTAATGGTGAGCGGAAAAAAATAACATTCAGCACCCCGCTGCAAATCGCGTCACTTCGGAAATAAGTTGATGCACCCGGACGCAATTACCGCTATGAGGACCAACATGATGCTCAGAATGACCTTCCTCATCACTCACCTCCCCTTTTTCTTTGCATACATTTCTTCTAAATTATTGTCTCAAAGAAGGCACGTCCGTGCCATAGCAACATTCCCCTTTCTATTGACTATTTTCCACCTTGTCAAATAGTATCAACTGCCGCCTGCTCCGGAGGCGGGTGTGGCTGCCTTCTCTTCTGTTACAGGGGTTGCCGATGGAGTTTCCTTCAGTCCAGAAAATGGAGTCAGAGACGAACCGGCCCCTTTTATATTCAGGAGACGGACCGACCCGGGTCCTCGACAATCTCCTGCACGAGCTTTACCGCTTTCGCAAAATTGAACCCGTCGTTGATCCGCTCGTCGAACGACCAGCGGACCTTCAGGCCGTCGCGCACCTCAGGCCTCCCGTCCGCGCCGATGAAAACCGCCTTATCTATTTTCCCTATACTGGCGAAGATGCTGGTGTTCCCGTACTCGTAGAGGTGGTGGAAGACCGCGTCGTGCCCCATCGAGCCGATGTTCGTCGCGAAGAGCGACGCGTACATCGGATCGTTTTTGATCATCGAGTCCGGCATGAGGTTATGGCGGTCGAGCCACATGAAGAGCGCCACGCCGGCTCGGATCAGGAACCCCGGGAGCCTGGTAACTATATTGACCTCCTTGTCCAACAGGCGCTCCTTTCCGCACCGCCCTTCGGTGATGACCCCGCGGAGGCGCTTTACGCAGTCAGCGAATAACTCCCCTTTCGGAAAGGCGACTTTCAGGATGAAAAACGGAGAGCCGTTGCGCATTCCGCGCCGTGCGGGGAACGAGATGGATACCTCGTTGCGCTGGTAGATCCGCCCTCCCGAGATAAAGCGGTTGATCCCTTCCCGCTCGTGGAGGGTTTTCCCGCACGCCCAGAGGAAGAGGCGGAACATCGTCGCGCACTCCTCCTCGGGACTCCCCTCGTTCCAGCATTTCAGCCACGGGAGTGTCCTGGTGACGTCGAAGAGCGTCTCGGCGAAAACGATGCTCTCGTTCCGCCCGCGCATGAGGTACGGCATGATCACGCGCACAGGCGACTCGGTTGTGAGAAGCGTCCCGTCGGGTCTCGAGAACAGCGTCATAGTTCACTCATCCGGGGTGAGGCCGCGGCGGCAGCCACGCCGGCATGTGACCATCCATACGGCGTACGTGAACTTCACGCGTCAATGCGGCCATAGGTATCCCTGACACGCGTGGCAATGTTCCGCTGCGCCTCTTTCAAACGGTCAAGAAATCCTACCCTGGCATATCTCATATCTTAAACATCCTTAAACTGGCAGTGATCCACGCGCGAAACTCACTACACCACCATAGCCTTCTATGCTGATGATGATACGTTATACCAATAATAATCAATTATAAAGAACCATTCCATCTGGATAGCCTAACATCTTCTATACAAATTGAGATTGAATTATCGGTGAGAAGCGTTGAAGAACAGGTGTCAAACCTGTTTGCCGCTCCTACCGGCAATTCTTAAAACAACTCCACACCCCGGATAGGGAGAGAATATCTCAGTGGTTATCCACTGGCTCCGGAATCAGGAGCCCTGCCCCGGATAGCACGGTGACGGTGGGAGGAGTTGTGAAACGCGTCTTCTCGCGCGCCACCGCTTCGTCAACTGTTCCCGCGTATATGAACTCGGTGTGCTCCACGTCTCTCCGCGGAAGGTCGGAGACGAGATAGACCCTCACGTCCCGGGGTAGGAGATTCCAGAATCCGATTTTAAAGATGATCTCGTTCAGGACAGTGAGCCCGCCGATACCGTCACGGCACGCCCCCACGCAGATAATCGCGCCGCCCTTCCGGACGATCCCTGCCGCCGCCGGCACGATCTTTGTCAACTGGTAAAGATTCATCGCCTCGGGGAACCCCTCGGCGGTGATGACGATATCGGCCCTGGGCGTCTCAACCTTACCGATGCGCCGGCAGAGTTCCGCTCCCCGCCGGTGAGACGCCACGGGGTCGCCGGCGAAGATGCCCGCGACGCGGTTGCCGCCGTTCATAACCACGTTGACCGCAAAACTCTCCCCGCACAGGCGGCCGGCCTGTTCGATATGCTCGCGTATGATATTTCCGTCGCTCCGTCCCAGCGCGACGGAGGGATGATTCATCATGAAGTGGTTCTTGGCGATCCCCGTGCGGCCCGCACAACCGGGGAAGACCGCCTTGAACCCCCCGGAGAAACCGGCGAGGAAATGAGGCTTGATCTGGCCGATGAGTATGCGGAGGTCGGCATCGACCACCTCCCTGCGGATGCGGACCGTGCTCCGGAATGAGGCTGCACATATACACAAGGCCCTCACGAACATCGTGTATCCCGCTGCCGCCCGCACCCCCTGCCAGTCGCGCGAGGAAAGGCGGCCCAGAAACGTGCGCGCGGACCGGGGGGCGCGCAGGAGCGACCTGCCGATGTGCCTGAGCGCCTGCCGCAAAAAAAAGACCCGCTCTCGCGCCGGGAGTGTGCCGACGACCGCCATAGACTCCCCGTCGAGTGAATCGTGATTCACGATCCGGAATCGCGACGCGATATCCTCGGCTATGCCAACCGCCGAGGCGTCAGCGCCCCCGTGGTTGCCGCGGGCGTCCACGAGCGTGATACGGCGGGGGTCCACGGAAGAGAGTTCATCGAGCACCGCGGCGAGCACTGTACGCTGGGGAAACAAGCGCGTCGCGTCGCTCACCAGGATGGCTATCCTTCCGGCGGCCGTCGCGCGCGCGCGGAGGGGTTGGGATCGGATCGGCCGTCGGAGAGAATCCTGCAAAGAGGACCGGAGGTCACCGAGCGCAGGAATGTCGTTGCAGCGAAGTACCGTGACGTTGTGCGCCCCGGGCGCCCACGAAAGCGGCCTTTCGCCGTACGGGAGGAGGATTTCTTCCATTGAGACCTATTTCGTAGCCGCGGTGAGAAGAATGGGCAGCCCCCGAAAACTGGTTTTCTGCCGGACCTGTCCGAAACCACAGTCCGCGAGGAGCGCCCTGAACTCTCCCGAACTGAGGTGGCGGATGTGGCCTTCCACAAGCCGCACGATGCAATCGTAGATGAAAGAACCTATGAGGGTATCCTTGCATCCGTCCACGATAATGGCCTTTCCTCCCGGTTTCAAGACGCGGTATATTTCACGGACGACTTTCTCCTGGTGCGGGTAGTGGTGGAAAGAATTTGAGCAGGTGACATAGTCAAGGCAACCGTCCGAATAAGGGAGGTGTTCGGAATCGGCCATTGTGATCTTCACCACTCCCATCGTATCCATGAGCGCGCGGCAGCGGTCCCACTTCACCTTCGCATTCCGGGCCATCTTGTGCGATAGGTCCATGCAGAAAATCCGTGAGGAGGGTGACTGTGTCGCGATCGCGAATCCGAAGACGCACGTCCCGCAGCCTATGTCAAGGATGTGGCAGGGGACGTCAAGATTCAATTCGCCGAGGATGAGATCGTGCGCCGGCCTAAAGAGCAGTCGCTGGAGGATACTGCTGTCATATCCTTCAGCCCACCGGTCGAACTGCTCCCTGGCCGCCTTTTTCATCCTCAACGGTCGATGAAACCAGGAATTTGTCATCATGGGCTTTCCCCCCGCGAGGAGGAGTGTGCCGCGCAACGGCCTTCATTCTACACCAGGCGCACCTTTCACGTCCATCTTCCATCGGAGCGACGGCATTTTTTTCACACCTTCTGACCCATTACTCACAATTTTCAATTTTCTTATTCAATCGCTAAAATAGAACCCTTTTGGGTATAATACTTTGCGTAAGGCCAACGGGCTCGTTTCTCCTCCTGCGCTGCGGCGGCGCGGGGCAAAAGGTGCCTGTGCTGGCATTACGTAAAGGAGGTTCGCAGTGAGCAGCAGCTATAAAGTGCTCGCGGTACTTGTGGCCTGCGCCCTAATCGCAGCATGGGCTATGACCGGTAGTGCCGAAGAGAAGGCCGAGGGAATCTCAGGCAAAATCGGAAAAGTCACCTCAAAAATCCCCGATTTTAAAAAGATGGACAAGAACGCGGATGGCAATATATCAGAGGCGGAGTTCGCGGTCTATGTCGCTGATTATCCTGAGCTCGGTTTATCGAAAACAGGATTCGTGACCTGGGATGTGAACAAGGACGGTATGGTCACGATAAAGGAATTCGAGTCTATCTATCCGACGCAAGGCGGCGTGGATAAATTAAAGTCACTGTTCGGAAAACCCGCTAAGGAATAAGCCCGGCGTGGGCCGCAGTGTGTGAGTAACTATTAAGGGAGGACTCGACCGAGTCCTCCCTTAATTTTGTACAGGTCAGGGTCAGACCCTGGTGTGCGGCAGTGACCTCTACGGCACTATGCTCAGGGTACGCTCGGCGATCTGGCCCACGAGTCTCCCGTGAGAATCCAGAAATCCCCCCATGACGGGGTATTGCCCGGGGGGGAGTCCCACAAAGCTGATTCTCTCAATCTCCATGTCCGAAATATTCGAGTAGCGCTTGAAATACTTTTTCTTCTTCCCCTTCCCCGCCGTCGAATATGGATGTAGCAGGGATATCCCCGCACACAGTCAGATCACGCCACCGGGAGATTTTTCTCACCGGGATACAAAACAGCATGGCGTCCCCTTCTTGAGGATGATGTGGCTGCCACGCTGTCTCGCCTGAGTAAAATCAAGACGCTCCAGCGCGCGGACAGCCTGTCCG
>JAPLCX010000072.1 GCA_026392035.1 Candidatus Auribacterota bacterium
TTATGCGGGGCCGTCGAAGCCGGCGCTTTCATGGAGCTATAAGACTTCCGGCACTGCGGCCACTAATCCGGTTTCCGCTCCCGCGATTGGGAGCGACGGGAGGGTGTATGTCGGCTCCAACTTAAATATACGCGCGCTTAACTCGGATGGCACGAGCTTCTGGACCTACGTGACCGGTGGTAAAACGTCCGCCAATTCCGGTCCCGCGCTGGGGAGCGACGTGAGGACATATGTCGGCGGTGATGATGGTTACTTCCGCGCACTTAACTCAAACGGCACGCAAGCCTGGCAAACCAGTCTGGGTGAGTTTATAAGGAGCGGCGCCGTGCTTGGAAATAATGGGGGTGTATATGTGGCGGGGGGGAGTGCAGATTATAGGCTTTACGCCCTCAATTCCAGCGGCACGGTCAAATGGAGTTATCGGACTGGTAGTTGGGTGAATTGCTCACCCGCACTGGGGAGCGCAACCGGGACGGTGTATGTCGGCTCTAACGACAACAGGGTCTACGCGGTTAACTCGAATGGCACGCTCTTCTGGAGCTTTGCGACTGGAGGCTGGGTGCGTTCCTCACCCGCGCTGGGGAGCGCAACAGAGACGGTGTATGTCGGCTCTGATGACGCCAGGCTCTACGCGCTTAATTCGAACGGCACGCGCTTCTGGAGTTACCAGACCGGTGGTCAGATATCTTATTCCTCACCCGCGCTGGGGAGCGACGAGAGGGTGTATATCGGCTGTGAGGATAGTAGATTCTACGCGGTTAACTCGAACGGCACGCTCGCCTGGAGCTACCTGACCGGTGGTCAGTTGGTTTTCGGCTCTCCCGCGCTGGGGAGCGACGGGATGGTATATGTCGGCTCTGATGATAATAGGCTCTACGCATTTAACTCGAATGGCGCGCAAAGCTGGAGCTACCTGACCGGTGATGGTGTGGCTCCTCCCGCGCTGGGGAGCGACGGGGAGATATATTTCGGTTCTGATGATTTGATGTTCTATTGCATCAAACAAGCGCCGACACCGACGAATACCCCGACGCCGACTGCGACGCCGACGGAAACACCGACGGAAACACCGACGGAGACGCCCACGGAGACGCCCACGGAGACACCGACGGAAACACCGACGGAGACGCCGACTCAGACGCCGACTCAGACACCGACAGAAACGCCGACGATCACGCCGACGGAGACACCGACGGAGACACCGACGGAAACACCCACGAAAACACCCACGAAAACACCGACGGAGACGCCGACAGCCACACCGAGCCGTACTCCCACTGCTGCCCCAACAAGCACGCCCACGCATCCGTCCGGCCTCGTGATCACGCTCAACAAGCAGATTGCCTCGCCAGGGATGGTGGTGGTTGCCCGCGCGAAGATCCCGCCGATCCAGCCGAGCAATCCCGTAGATGCCTATATCCTCGTGCGCTATCCCTCGGGACAAATCTACTCCGTGATGCTCGACGGCGCTGTCAAGAAAAGCATTTTCCCCTGTGCGACAGGAGTACGCACGCTGGGCAATGGATGGTCGGGCGACCTTTTCAGCCACAGGGTATGCAGGGAGGCGATGGAAGGCATCTACACCGTGGGGCTTATCCTGATGCCAGAAGGAATGCCGATGAGTCTCTGCAAAGCAGTCACTTACAACCTGATGAATGTCACTATAGTGAAGCAGTTATAAATGCTGCTCCTCTGCCGATTGGTTTCTTCTCTCACTCTAGCCACGCTCACTCCGGCGGAGATACCTATTCCGAACTACGTCAATCTTGGGGTTCTTGCGACTGAGGTGCGCGCGCGTGGATCGGTGAGCCCGAAGGTCAAGATCCTGGTGTCCATGAAGTGGAAGACCACCATCTTCTATACTGCCGTGGTCCAGGCGGGCAAGATGCCGCCGGTGAAGAAACCGTCTGACCTCACGCCGAGCACCCAGAATATAGAAGTGTCTGTCACAATCTGGGGTGTAATGTAGATGTAGCATCACAGGAATGCGGTGTGTGCGTTATTCCGATGAGAAATCACTGGAAGCAGCGACGCGGGGAAATTTGGATCAACAATGTGTTTTAATCATTTTCTCAATTGCGGCGCGCGGCACTGCCCCCACAATCCTATCCATCTCTGCGCCGCCCTTGAACAATATCAGCGTGGGGACGCTCAGCACGCCGTACCGGGAAGCGGAATCAGGGGCGCCGTCAATGTCCACCGTGCACACCTTGAGCCTCCCCTGATACTCCCTCGCAATCTCCTCGACCGCTGGAGCGATCATGCGGCAGGGGCCGCACCAGGTCGCGAAGAAATCCACCAGTACCGGCAATGGCGATTCCAGAACCTCTAGGCTAAAATTCTTATCATCCACTTTGATTTCGAGCTCGCTCATTATTCGTTATCCCTCCTCGATGAAAATGGGGGTCAAATCTTTACTGTTTACATTTCATAACCACGCCCATGCCCGCTATTTCTTCCGCGACAGGGCGGCGTCAACATACTTCCGCATGGCGGGGAGCTTGCTCTGGACATAGGGACGGATAAACTTCTTATTAAGGATGGGATTGCACCCGAATATGCAATAGGGCTGCATGGGCGACGTGGGAACGGCGCCGCTCAGCGTGATCTGGTCCTGCGTGAGCCCGGGGTGTTCCCAGAAGGGATGGAGGCACCGAATACAGTATGCGCGCGCGAACCTGTCCGCGGGGACCATGTAGTCGGGTGTCTGTTCCGGATAGTAATCCTGCTCCCTTTGGAAACCGTCCGCGAGCTGGGTGATGCCGTTTCTCTTGCAGTAGATGATCGCCTCGCACAGCATCGCCAGCTTGCACCCGCAGCAGATCAGGTTGCCGTATTTTTTGACATCCTGCTCGAGGGGCCGTATCGCGAGCTCGTGAAACAGGTGGGTGCTCTCGAGGAGCTCCCAGGAACAGCGCTCGGGGAATTGTTTCTTGATCCAGTCTGCCTTATACTCGGCGAGCTCCAGCCACTTCTCGGCCCCGTTGTCAAATGTAATGAGGCGGGTTTCGTAACCCCGCTTCAGAAAATAGATTGCAGTCGCAGTGCTGTCCACTCCCCCTGAGAAAAGAACGGCAATTTTCCTGGGCTTCACGGGAACCACCATTTAAGTTCTCACCACGGAGGACACGGAGATAATTTTTCAAAAGGGATGAAAAGGATATTTATTAGTATTCTCGTACTCTTAACATAAATAAAAAATGTTCTCTGTATCCTTCTCCGTGATCTCCGTGTCTCCGTGGTGAAAAATCAGTTATGCTTCACCCCTTCGCGGCGGACATCTTTTTCTGCGCCAGCTTCGCCCCCTCGAAAATCGCCTCGTACCCCGTGCAACGGCAGAGGTGGTGGGAGAGCGCTTCGACGATTTCCTCCTCTGAGACATCAGGTATTTTCGCGAAGAGCGCGTAGAGCTCCATCACAATCCCGGGGATGCAGTAGCCGCACTGGACGGCGCCGGCCTCGATCATCGCTTCCTGGATGGGGTGGAGTTTCGTGCCGTTCGAAATCCCTTCTATGGTGAGTATCTCCTTTCCCTCCATCTTCTTTGCCGGGTACACGCAGCTCCTCTGCGCCACCCCGTCAATGATGACCACGCACGCGCCGCACGAGGCGTCATCGCAACCGCGCTTCGTGCCGGTGAGACCGAGCCTCTCCCTCAGCACGTCAATAAGCCTCTCCCAGCCCTCGAGTTCAACGCTCCGCTGCAAACCATTTATCGTAAAAGTAATTTTCTCTGCCATTGCTATTTCCCCTTCCCCGCGAGCGCCTGCATGATCTTCTCCGGGGTGATCGGGATCTCGTAGAAATCTACGCCGATCGCGTCGTGGATGGCGTTCAGGATGGACGGCGCCACGCCGATCACCGGGTGCTCACCGATCCCCCGCGCGCCGTATGGGCCGATGTGCTCGGGCGTCTCCACGAACTCGACCGTTTGTTTTTTGGGGGCATCCTTGATGGTGGGAAAACGGTATTTCGAGAAGTGGGGGTTGACGGCCTGCCCGTCCGGGGTAAACTTGAGCTCCTCGTGGAGGGTCGCCCCGATCGCCATCATCACGCCCCCCGTGACCTGGCCCCTGATCTGCCTGGGATTGATCACCTTGCCGATGTCAAAACAGGAGACGAAATGGTCGATAAAAATCTTGCCCGTCTTCTTTTCGATCCGTATCTCGCAGGCCTGCGCGCCGAAGGTATAGGTGATCCCCATCGTCCCCTGCCCGCACGCGTCGGGGTTGGACTGCCGGGGCAGGCGCGCGTCGGCGGTGGTGTGCACCACCTCGCCCACCGTCACGCCGTCATCGTACGTGTACCCGCGGGCGAGCTTCGTCACCGCGACCCGGACGCTCGGATCGTGGTCGAGATAGATCCACTCGCCGTCGTATACGAGCCGATCCTCGTCCACCCGCAGGACCTGTGAGGCCGTGCGCTTCATCTGCGCGATGGCCTTCTCGCAGGCCCGGATGATCGCCCTCCCTCCCTGGATCGTGAACATTGAGCCGATCGTCTGCCACTCCCATGGGGAGAATTGCGTGTCAATCTCCGTGTACACCGCGATCTTCTCGGGTGAGATTTTCAACGTCTCGGCGGCCACCTGCCTGACGACCGTCCTGAGCCCCTGGCCGACCTCCGCCCCCCCCATGTTGATGGAGACGCTGCCGTCGCTGTTGATCTTGAGGTAGCAGCTCTTGGAGGAGAACGGGGCGCCCTTTGGGGATTTCATCAGCGCCGCGAATCCCCTTCCGTAGTAGTACTGGCCGTCTTCTTTCACCTTCCTGGGCTTTGAAAAGACAATATCCTTGACAGTGTCCGCGCACTTCCTGACATTCCCGTTGCTCTCCCAGAGCTTCTCCCCGAGTGAGGTGATTTTGCCGGGGCCGAGGTAGTTCTTCGCCCTGAGTTCGAACGGGTTCATCCCGAGCTTACGGGCGAGGATATCCATCATCCGCTCCATGGCGAACTGCGATTCCTGGTGTCCGTACCCGCGGTACGCGCCGACCGGTGGCGTATTCGTATAGACCGAAATACCCTCCAGGTGGCAGTGCGGGAACTCGTAGGCGCCTGTGGAATTATGCGTCGAGGCGATCAGGACGTGAATTCCGGTGTCTTTGGACGCGCCGGTGGAATGGAGGATGGTGGTCTTCAGGGCGGTGAGGGCGCCGTCTTTTTTCGCGCCGATCTTTATCCGCGTCCTCATCCCGTGCCCGATGAGCGTGCTGAGCAAATCCTCTTTCCTCGTTGCGACCCACTTCACGGGGCGGCCCGGCACGAAGCTCGCGATGTAGGCAACTGTCTGCTCGATGGTGACATCCGATTTGTAGCCGAAACATCCTCCCAGTTCTGGTATGTGGACCCTCACGGCCGAGACCGGGAGTTTGTACACGTGGGCGATGTCCTCACGGACAATGAATGGGCAAATAGATGACGACCAGATTTCAATTGTGTTGTCCTCGTGGAACCAGGCGATGGCCCCGTGGGGCTCGATCGCGGAACAGGAACCGAAGGGATAGTTGAAGTCTCCCTTGATGACGACCTCGGCTTCGCTGAATCCCTTCTCTACGTCGCCCTTCTTCAGGGTGTAGCGGCCGGCGATGTTGGTGCCGGGGACTGCCTCCATCCCGGGGAGGTGCTCGAACGTGCCCGACTCCTCATGGATCAGGACCGCGCCGTCCTTTATCGCGTTGCGGGCGTCCACGTACACGGGGAGCTGCTCGTATTCGGCCTTTATTTTCTTCACGGCCTGGCGCGCCTGGTACACGTTCTCGGCGATCACCGCGGCGACGGGCTCCCCGATCCAGCGGACCTTTCCCACCGCGAGCGGCAGCCTGTCCTTGATGTTCTCTCCGTAGCGGAAGGCGATGTCTTTGCCCGTGACCACTTTCACCACTCCCTCGCACTTCTCCGCCTCGGTGGTGTCAATGGATATGATTTTCGCGTGCGCGTAGGGCGGCCTCAGGAATGCCGCGTGCAGGAGCCCTGGGAGCCTGAGGTCATCGAGGAACTGGACCCTGCCCGTGGCCTTGGCGGCGGCATCAGGCCTGGCGATATTTTTCCCGACGTATTTGAATTCCATCTGACTATCCCATCCCCTCGCAAAATGCCGCGTCGCGCATTACCTGCCAGAGCGCAGGCCTGATTTTATACCACATCCCGGCCATTCCCGCCGCGCAAAAATGGGAGGGCCTTCATCCAAAACTCCCAAAATAGATTCAACTTGAGCCGCAGATGAGCGCGGATAATACTTCTAGCGATTCGAACGATTTGAACCCCTATCGGTCGCATCGGTTCAAACGATTCAAACAGCTGTTTCACCGTAGTTATCTGAACATCATCCTCACGCCGGTTGCGGCAACAATGATTGAGAGCAGCGCCGCCATGATCACGTCCCTCCCGCCGCTGATGACCACGATGAGCAAAGAGACGCCGAGGACGACCGTGATGATGCCGACCACGGGGATTTTTCTCTGTGTCTTCTCGGGGAGGAATGAAAATGCTATCTGGATCACGCCGACGCACAGCAGGAGGACCGGCCCATAATATCTGTGAATGGTCAGGGTGTGCAGCGCATAGGCGATCGCGATGCAGATGAGCGATACCCCCTCTGCGAGATGGGATCTGTTCTTTTCCATGCGAGACTCCTTTCCGTTGCGGCATAGCAGGGTAAAATACCCCATGCGCCAACCGGTATAGTATATCACACCCTCCCCGATCCGGGAGTGCGCGCGTCATCGTGAGCGCCATGATGTATTCCACCCGCGTGCCCCGTCCGGCGGTCTCCCCTGCGCCACACTCTCTCAAGCCCGTAGCCCGCGAGCACGCAGACGAGCGGCATCACGGGGTGGCGGAATCTGCCGAGCGCGTTTGCGCCGCCCGAGAGGATGATGAGATAGAGCGCGATGACTGCCACCGCCGCGAGCGTGATGCCGCGCGCGGGGCCGCGAGCGAACGCCGCAAGGGAGCTCCCGAGATAGACGAGGAGCACAAGGCCGAGGATGAGGTTGCTCCAGAACAGTGCCGGCCTCGCGCGGGCGAGCCCACACGCCGTGCTCGCCAGGCCGCGGTCAATGATCTCACCCAGAAGCCCGCCCCCCTCTCGGTAGCGCCCGAAAAATTTCAGATAGTCGATGGCGCCGGGGTCGAAGGCAGTCTGAATCAAACCCCTCAGATAACAGTTTGCGAAAGTAAGGGGGTGCGCACGAATGATCTCTCTCCCTTCCTTTCCCATTTTCACATAACGTAGAGCGGGAGGGAGATTTTTCTGATCAGGGTGCTGTTGCAGGTACACCATCTCATCCCCATAACCCATCTTTCTCTGTACCGCATAATACGACTCCCCAGTTTCCACAGCCATCACTCCTGCCCCATGGTAAAAATAAAGGTTGATGTCACTGATTGCCGAGACCCCCCTGTATCCGGTCGTGAGGAAATTTCTTATCTGCCAGACGCCGATCAGCGCCGCGCAGATACACAGAAACGCGAACGCCCTTAGGGTGTCTCTACCCCTCCTCCCCCGCCGCCCGCATGCCGCCGCCGCGAGGAGGAGCGTCATTACGAGGGGCATCCAGTAGGCGATCGGCCGGACGTAAACCGATAAGGCGAGCGCGCACGCGGCAGCAGCCAGGTGGCGCATCGTTCCCCTCTTCAGATAGACGAGAAGAAGGAACAGGAAGAGCATGAGCGTCGTGGCGAAAAAGGTCTCCGCGAGGAGGAGGCTGCAGTAGAGCACCGAGAGCGGTTCGAAGGCGCACAGGAGGCCGCTCGCTGCTGCGGACGGCCTGCTCCCCGTGAGGATGAAGGCCACGCGGTAGACGAGCAACACCGTCACACATCCCAGGACTATTTGCAGCCACACTGTCACCGCGGTGACGTGCCCGAGCGCCACTCCCGGAACGAGCAGAACGGGATACCCCGGCGTCCGCACGATTTCAGGAATACCTCCGATCGAGAAACTGCCGGTGCGCGCGAGTGATTCCGCGCAGGCGCGATAGGACGCGGTGTCGGGAGTGTTAAAAATGCGCGCGTCGCGCGTCCAGGTGTACGCGATGAGGGGGAGCAGAACCCTCACACAAAGGGCAGCGCACAGAATTGCGGCTGCAGAGGGTACATGCCAGGGGCTGTCAGCCTTCCACATATGATTTCCCGTCGCCATTGGCAATGACATGCGCGCGTAATGCCTCAATCAGGCACTGACAATGACAGCAGCGTGCGTATCAGTGCTTCACTGAGCGGTTACATGCGCGCAAAAAATATCATTGACGGCACTTATCGCTCCCTATTATACTACACCCCCTTACCGAGAGGAGGTTGAATCGTGAAGAGGAAGAAGACAAAGAAGACGGCAAAAAAGATAAAGACGCTTAAGAAGGGGCCCACGCGGAAAAAGGGCATCCGGAAAACGAAGAGGAGAGCGATTGCCAAAATGAAGAAATCCGTGGAACAGCCCATGGCGCCATACGTCGCCCCGCGGAGGCAGGAGATCAAAGAGGCCGTGTGCGCGCTCGTGCCCCATATTGACCCGAGGCTGATCAAGAAGCTCGACTACTGGGCGCTCTACACGATCCACCAGGACGTGGTGAAGGGCGGCAAGGACGCGGAGGCGCTCGCCCGTACACTGATAAGAGGTTATGACCCCGGTAAAAATATGGGTTTGAATCCGAAGAGTGTCCCAGGCACAGCAAAGGAGGAGGAGCGAACGAAACGCGAGCAGGACATTGCCGCACGGGTAGAATCCGCCAGGGAACGGGCGCTGGCCGCCAGGGAAAGGGCGCGCGTCGCAAAGGATCGGGCGCGGGCTGCCGCGCATGCCGCGAAAGAGAGGGCACGGGCTGCGATACGGGCCGCACGGGACAAGGCGCGGGCCGCGCGGATGGCGAAGTCGAGGCCGGAGGCCGCTCAGGCGGCGCCGGGGAGACCCGCTCCCGCCAAGGCGAGCGCGGTCGCTGCTGCGCCCGCGAGGAAAGCCATGGGTTCGGCGTATATCGCGCCCGTCCGCATCAGGATCAAAGATGAGCTGGCGAAGATCATGCCGATGATCAAGAGGTCCGACCTCACCGGGATTGACTACTGGGCGCTTTACACGATGCACTCGGAAATCGTCAAATACGGCCGCAAGCCGGAAGAGCTGGCGCGAAAGTTCGTCAAGGGGTATACGAAGTCAAAAAAGTAGATGGATCCTGCCGGCATGAACGGAGGCGCGAGCCTCCGGCGTATTGCTCGGGGATTTAAATTTCCGAGCCCGGTCTTATCGAATGCCGGAGCATCTTCCTTTCGCCGTGGATCCGCTTTTCGGCGAGCATCTTCGCCTTCGCGCGGCGCGAGCGGCGCCGCTTCTGGCGGCGTATCTTTTCCCTCTGCTGCCGCTCTGCGCTCAATCGCCCCAGCTGGATCGTTTCCATCCTCTCGACCAGCCGACGGCGCGCGAGAAAGCGGTTCAGGGCGCGGGAGCGCTCCTCCTGGCATTTCACCGAGACGCCGCTCGGCCGGTGGCGCAGGAAGACACAGGTTGAAGTCTTGTTGATATTCTGTCCGCCGTGTCCCGAAGACCGGACGAATTTTTCCTCAAGATCCCCATCCCGGATCCCCAGCAGCCTCATGCGGGCCGCGAGCTTCTGCTCCTTTTTTGGAGACACACCGAAGAGCACCATACGTTTCCCTTTTTATACTACCGCCAGGAGGGGAGTGGGAGGGAATGAGGCGGCTGCTGTGGGGGGTGAAACGTCAGCGACTTAGAACAGAAACACCGCCGCGGCGACCACGGTGGTGAACTCGCCGGAGGGGCCGACCACAGCGGACTGGGTGACGTTCATCGCATTGACAATTTTCTCTGATATGCGGTACACCCCCTTCTGATCGTCCCAGCTCTTATCCTCATCGAATTCGATACCCAGCGTGCTCGCGAGCATGGCGGCGGCCATATCTTCAGCGTTATCTCCCGCAACCTTTTCTGTTTCACCGTACGCGTGGTATTCGCTCAAATAGCCGTAGTAGCCCTTTGCGGGGACCGCGCAGCCCACACTCGCCGCGATGAGCCGGTGCGGCTCGTTCGAGCAGCACCGCGCGAGGACGGTAAAGGTGATCATGCCGGGGACGAGCTCCGCCAATCCCTTCGGCTTGGAGATGATCCTGCAGTCGGGCGGCAGGATACTTGAAACCGTGACGAGATTGCACCGCTCAATCCCCGCGTCGCGCAACGCGAGCTCGAAGGAGCGAAGCTCCCTCTTATGCGTCCCGACTCCATCGGTAAAAAAAACCCTCTTCGGCACGAGCAGCATACTCACCCCTCCCATTATATTCAGAAGACTACATAACTATTCACCACTGAGGACACGGAATACTTCTAACGGCTATCTTTTTGTTTCAGTGACTTCACTGTTTTCAGTGGTCTGGTTTTCAATTCCTCATGAAAAATATAGCCGATGAGCCGGTACACCAGCTTTGCCGCGAGAAAATCAGGAGCCACATTATAGGGAATCGGGCAGAGTTCGACAACATCGAAACCGACCACCGTCCGCCCCTCGCACGCGCTCCGGAGCAGGCCGATGACGTCGTACCAGCCGAGCCCCCCCGGCTCCGGCGTCCCGGTCGCGGGCATGATCGCGGGGTCGAAGACATCCAGGTCAATGGTGATGTACAACGGGTCGCCCAGGGCCGCGATGATCTCCTGCGGCTGGACACGTCCTGAAACGATGTCGGCGGCGAAGAAGGTCCGCACCCCCGAGGCGCCGCTGCGGAACTCCTCCTCGGAAGCGCTCAGGCTCCGTATCCCGACCTGGACGACGCTCCCGAGCTCAGCCGCACGCCGCGCGGCGCAGGCGTGGCTGAGCCGCGTGCCCTGGTACGAGTCCCTGAGATCGGCGTGGGCGTCGAACTGGAGAATGGAGAGCGTGCGGTGCTTCTTCCTGAGCGCCCTGAGCGCCCCCACGGTGAGCGAGTGCTCGCCTCCGAGCATGACGGGGAGTTTTCTCGCGGCGACCACCTGGCTGACTGCTCCCTCCACTGAATCAATCATCTCGTCGGGCGAAGCGGCGGCGGCCTCGATCTGGTCCTGAGTATGGATCCCTACCCTGAAGGTCTCAGCGCGGAGCTCCTCGTCATACTGCTCCATGTTCATGGAGGCGCTGATGATTGCGTCGGGCCCGCGCCGCGAACCGGACACGTAGGTGGAGGTCAGATCGTAGGGGACAGGTATGATGACCGCTCGCGAGGTGCGCCACGAGGAGAACTCCTCCGGCAGTCCGCAGAAGTTATGCGGCGCGCGATGCGACTTTTTGCTCACTTGATGCTCCCGGAAAGATGGTCACGCGAGTGAAATCAATAATTGGTGAGAATGGTATGAACTTTGCAATTCAAATGCAAGGGGAATAATCGGATAACAACTGATAAATCCAAAATCCCAAACCCCAATATGAGTGCAGGAACAGGAAGCACGCAGATGGACGCAGATATCAACTGAACCGCCGGTGCACACTGATAAACACGGATAGCAAACGTCATCAGTCAATAGTCGAGGAGCCCCGATGTCTTTGGACTGCCTCTTTTCATTTCTGCGATCCGAGTAATCTCCGTCATCTTCTCCTCGGACAAGCCGGCGAGATCGTCTGGTGTGAGCCACCCCTCCCTCACAAGAATACCGAATACCCGCGTAAGTACCGAGTACCGATAATCGTACTTCTGATCGATCTCCTTCTGTTTCTTCGTGAGGAAATCGTGAACCTGCCAGAGCCCATCGGGATCGACTACCCCGGCCATTGCCCTTCGTGCGTCTTCCGCAATTGCGCGCCATTCTCGCTCGTACGCGGCATCAAATGCTCGCCGGGCAACTTCTTTTTCTCTTTTTGACCATCCCGGCTCAGTCATCACTTAAACCGGAGGTTCGCGCATCCGCGCCGCTAAAGATCAATTGTCAAGATTAAAGATCTGACCCCGAAAAACATCTACAGCGTCTGTATTTTTTTCAACTCATCCAGCTCGGCGCGAAGAGTCTCGACCTTTTTCTCGAGTGCGGCGATCCGCTCGTCATTCGCTCCCACCGCGATGCCCGCCGGCCCAGCCTTGCCGGCCTCATCAACCTTGACCTCCCCGCAGAAAAGGTGCGCATACCGACACTCCTTGCATCCGCGTTGGCGAGGCAGTTTCACCACGAACGGGCCATCCTCTCGTTCCATGAGCCGCGCGAGCGTCGCATCGACCTCTGCGAGATCTTTGAAGGGGCACAGGCGCGCCGCCCTCGCGCGTATCTCTCCCGGTGTTTGCGGTCCCCTGAGAAACAGCTCGCACAGCACTCCGATCTCCTGGGGGGAGAAGTCAAAGACCTCCTTCACCTTGTGACCGTACTTCAGGACGCGGCTCCCCGCCGTGTGCGCCTCGAACACCAGCTTTCTCTGCCTGAGGCGGTCGAGAGCCAGAATGACTGATTCTTCGTCAACACCCATTACGGGGTCGCGGTTGGACTTTTGGTTGCAGGCGTTGGTCAGGGAATTAAGCGAGAGGGGGTAATACTCAGGGGTGGTGACATCTTTCTCGATCAGAGCGCCGAGCACGCGCACCTCAACTGGAGTAATAATGATATTCATCATGAGGCCCTCAGCAGGGTATTATGTTACAACAATTTGCCATTTTTGTCGTTAGGTAGAATTTTTACATTGCAGAATTGCCATGCTGACTTGTTCATTATAGGCTATTTCACAATGTACAACTACTGGGGGTTTACGAATCAGATTCCCCAAACGATTTTTATCCTCAACACTGGAAAATCAGATAGAAAAGTGATTGGTAACGTCAAATACGAAGCCGTGAAGATCGACGGAAGGAAGTATTTTGGCGTTCAAAGAATTATAATCGAGGATGAAGAGGTGTGCATAAGCGACAAGGAGAGAACGCTGGTTGATTTAGTATATAAGCCCATCGGATCTTTCGATAATGTCAGAAAGATCCTGCAGAATAATTTGGCGAAAATCGATCTTAGAAAATTCATCGGCTATCTTACCCGATTCCCCGTTGTCTCGGTTCGGAAGCGCGCGGGCTTTATACTTGAGGATATCGGATGCGAAAGCCCGCTTTTAAGAAAGATGAAAAAATACCTGGGGAATGACCGGACTTATGTGGTGCTTGATCCGATGGTCAAATCCCGCAAAGGGAAGATAGACAATGAGTGGAAAATCATTGTTAATTTGACTTCCAGGGGGAATTTTCTCTGCCATTCCCTCAACGATATGCAGAAAATCACTCAGAGTATTTACCAGTGAATCTTGCTCTCTATTCGTATGCATTATTTATCCTCTCGAAAAAATACCCTGTTCCTGATAATAATCTGACGTATCAGAAACAGGGCAAATAATACGCACAAAACCTCCCATAAAAGGAGAAGTCAATATATTTACTGAAACCCGTATAAATAATGCAACATATCATGCATTTAGAATGGCCCATACAATAGGCTAAATTAGAGCTTGAGCCACTCCATTACTTATACTTTCCTCAGTAACTCTCATCCCCAAACTCGCCGGCATCCTCGCCATATCATCTTTCGCCATGGGGCGTAGCTCGGTTCTTTACAACGATCGAGGGTCAATACTAGTTTTGTAAATACCTTGCTGTTAATGTCCCGAAGATTGCTCCGGAAATTGCTCCGATTACAGCAGCCAGTAGCTCACTCGCAATCCTCTGATACCAAGGGCACAATTCATCGTATCCCAAGTTGGTCAATTCATAGACCCAGTCCTCGTCTTCTCTTCCTGCTTGGGCTTTGCTGGCTTTGATAAAACCTTTTTTCTCCAATGCTATCGAGTCAAACCGCAATCTTGCCCATATCTCTTCAGGGGTTTCTTGTTTTCCTTCTCTTCCTCTAAGGTATGCAAGAACTGAGGTTTCTGTTATGGGCAGAAACTCGCGGGAAGTAGTACGCCTCCAGAATAAGTTCACAGCCATAGTGTGTATATCATTTTCTCCTTTTGGCCTTGGCATTTTATATGCGGTATCGGCCTGCAATCTCCATATCGCTCTAAGGATACGCCGGAGCCTCCACCTGCTTGGCCACAGGCTCGGTTTCATCCCATCAGCCCATTCCCTTAATCTATGCACTATTGTTTCCTCTCTTTGTGGCAGTAATTCCTCGACGTCCATAACAAAAAATACCCTGCCCCTGAAAGTCACTCAATCAGAAGCAAGGCGTATACCCAAAATAAAGACCGTTCAAGACGGCCTCCTCCACGGCATTACAAGTCAGACTCAATGATAATTTTCCTCACCCATTCCTTCTCCCACGCAGGCTTGAAATTGTCGTCACTTATGCCAAATCCCTCTCCCAGATCGTAAGCCTCTCGAAACGCGGGATGATGTAAAAGATTCCCGATGCCATGCCGTTCATTCGAACTCTGACCGCGCGAGCCCTGATTGTCGAATGATAGAGGATAGTGTTCCCATCCGGATTTCCTTGTGATCCGGAATAGGGACGGTCACTGTGCTGTGTCCCATCTTCTTTTGCATGACAATGTGGCTTCCTCTACGACGCACCTCGGCGAAGCCGTGCCTTTCGAGCATCTTGCAAATATCCCGCCCGGACAGTATTTTCAGCTTACCCAATGGCTACCTCAACTTGAGTGATGTAGACTTCGCTATGCAGTCTTTCCGTAATCTCTTCAGGAGAAGCTGTCTCGAAAAATAGATCTAGCGCCTCTTGAAGATTCTTACGTGCTTTGTCAACTGTATTTCCCTGGCTTGCCACGTCAACCTCCGGGCATAGAGCAACGTAGCCGTCGCCCTCTCTTTCAATGATAGCGGTAAGTTGCTTTGTCATTACTCTCCTCCCTCTTGTTCTTCCATGTTCGTTTAGCCAAACGCCAAAACGGAGCGGCTACGTAAAATAATTTGTTCGCGCCGCTAACTTTTGCTCGACGCTTATTGCTTATTCCTTATTGCTGTAGTCAAGGCGGGCCCGTAAGCCGGATCCAACCATTACACCCATCAATTATGCCGGCCGAAACCATTTCCCTGTGAGCGCAAGATTAAACCAGTTGTTTCAGCAATGCCTTGAACTTTTTAGTAACAGCTCTATGCTCAGGGATAGCTTCAAACTCACTAAGTACACAGTATCATAAATATGATGACATATAAATATTGCTTTTCAAGAACGGATGCGGCACAATACGAAGACAAAGAAGGAGGCGTATTGTGCCCAGAACAAGCCCATTCAAGATTATACTCTCTTCGGAAGAAAA
>JAPLCX010000073.1 GCA_026392035.1 Candidatus Auribacterota bacterium
AAAAATCCGCTGAACCTTTCAAATGGAAGTTCACCCGTCAGGATCTCAAACGATTACTCGACAAACTATCTCTTTGTTCACAGAAAGAAAAGGCCGCATAAATAATACGTCACCGAACTTATGATCCAGAGCACTAAGCCACTTTTGGATATAGGTTGAATCAACCTTTTTCCCAAGTTTGATCAAGATGTTCTTCACATCCTCTTCATCCACCGCTCGCCCGGCGATCATTTTGTGGATGATTACATCTTCCGGCGAGGCAAACTTGATGGGATAGCCGCCCACAACGATCTTTCGCACCCGCCTTAGCGCAGTTTCTTCATACGGCGTCCCGGAGAAGATGAAATCCACTCGCAACCCCCCTTTGATATCTTCAGCCGGGAGAACCATTGTCTCTTCAGCAAATGTCCTGGGGTTCTTTGGCAGCATTCTCAAGCCCGCAGCGACGCATACGGCTTTCACCAAAGCGTACTTATCGGGGGTGATTCCAAGGGTGATAGCTATGTCCCGGGTCAGGCGGGGGGAACCGTACACGAGAACCGCCTGGCCCCCGATTATCATGTGCGGGATGTTACGCTCGTCGAGACAACGGGCAACCGTGGAAAGGAGTTCCTCTATCATTGCGGCATACTTAGTGAGTTGACCGCACGTGCTATCCTCACATCAACATCGAGGCCATCGAGAATCGTCGCATGGGAGATCGCCCCTACGGAAACAGCTTCCCTGTAGAGCGCCTCGAAAATCGCAAGAGCTTTACTGTGGGGGATCCGCTCATTCTTGATGAGATCCCTCTGAAACCGCTCCACCTTCTTACTGTTTCGAATCATGTAGGCCTCATCTCATTTCTGCGATCCGAGCAATCTCCGTCATCTTCTCTTCGGATAAGCCTGCGAGATCGTCCCGCGTGAGCCATCCCTCTCCTATAAGGATACCGAATACCTGCGTGAGGACCGGGTACCGATAATCGTGCTTCTGATCGATCTCCTTCCATTTCTTTGTGGGAAAATCGTGGACCTGCCAGAGCCCATCGGGATCAACTGCCCAGGCCACTCCCTTCGTGCGTCTTCCGCAATTGCGCGGCATTCTCGCTTTTTATGCCATTTAGAGTGAGATTGCCGCGTCGTCCCGCTAAACGGGACTCCTCGCAATGACGAGTTTTTAGTTTCTGCCCTTTGGGCAACAGGCCGTAAAGATTTGACCCCAAACCCACCCCGGCTACTCGACCCCACGCACCGCGCGCACGTAGTAGGGGGAGGTCTTACCGGATTTGTACACGTTGCAATTGCCGAAGTAAAAGGCCCATGCGTCGGATGCGCCGGGCTCAGTAGAGGACCAGTAGTACCCCAAACTACGATATGTAAAACCAGAAGTTGTGTCCTTGACAGCACAAATTGCGCTTAGCTCATCTTTTGCTGGCATCCTCCAGTCATCCTTATCCAGCCAACTCAAACCATTGGCCCAATCTATGGCGTCCTGCCACTTCTTTGTATCGCCATTCGCACAGCCCGTTCCATCCTTCTTGCTCGCCACGTACATTGTCCCTATCTTCACGACATCACCGCTGCCACTCGGGCCATATTTCAGATACCAGTCTAGGGCTGGAGTTTTGGTTGGAGTTGGGGTTATGGCTGGGGTAGGAGGATTATCGCCTGCAATCTCGAACTTACCGCTTACGTCCAGGAACGCGGCCTGCCGCCCGGTGATGGGCTTCGAGGGGTCGAAGAAGACCGCGACGACCTCGTACTGCCCGAGGGGCGCGCCGGACGGAAGGTTCAGGGAGATGATCGGGTACGAGAACGGCGGGTCGAGGCGCGGCACATTCGAGGCGACCGGCTTCACCTTCGGCCCGAGCGTGAGGGCGTTGAGCATGGAGCCGTGCGGTGTGATGACAACGGCGTACACGGTGAACGGCTGTGTGATTGAGCTGTTTAACTGAAACGTCGCCGAGAAGAAGTCGCCGCGGGCGAACGAAGCCCCGTTTAGCAGCATCTCCGCCTGTGGCGCCTGAGCATGGCACAGTGAAGCCCCAGCGACAAAAAACCACAAGAACACAGCTAATCTTTTCACGGCCCCCTCCCTTCTGTGAGCAGTCTGGTATATTGCCATGTTAAGGTTATCACTTTTTCGGGAAACACGCAACCCCTTAGTGGGATGACAACAGTAAGGGGTCAGTTTTGCAGGGGTAACGGTAAATGATGTTCGCCACGGATTTTCACGGATAACCACACGGATGGCCGCAGATGAAGCTTTCTTTTCATCTGTGAATATCCGTCATAATCCGTCCCGCTTAGCGGGATCCGTGGCCCAAGCAAAAAGAAACCCTGCTCCCGATACTGGGAACAGGGTCTATATCGCTCAGGGAATCCGTCCACCACGACCTCCTGCACTGCATCACAAATCAGACTCAACGATTATTTTTCTAACCCATTCCTTCTCCCACGCGGGCTTGAAATTGTCGTCACTTATGCCAAAGCCCTTTCTTGTCTTTCTCCAAAAACTAGCAACGAGGAACTGTAGTTGCTGTAGTTGAAGCGGGCCTGTAAGCCGGATTCTGTATCAATCGCTCTCGCAACTGACGGCGGCCATTCCTCTGGTCCCGACATTGCTGTCGGGATCTAGCGGCCTACCCGGGGCTTCACCCCCGCTCTCGCGGGAGGTCGGAGCGGGCCACTCCTTGCCCCCTATTTGGCCTTGCACCGCGCAGAGTTTACCGCGTTTCACCCTCCGGCGCTTCCGAAGAACCGCCGGAGACTCGTCTCTGTGGCACTAGTCCTTGTCGGTCACCCTTGCGGGCGACCAACCGCCCCGATGTTATCGGGGTGCGCTGCCCTGTGGAGTCCGGACTTTCCTCCCCGATACTAACGTATTGGGGCGACCGCCCGGCCCGCCTCAACACTTTATTCACCACGGAGGACACGGAGATCTTTAAAACAGCAACAACAGTTTCTCGTTTCTAGGGCAAGAAATAATCCGTGTTTATCCCTGCCTGCCGGCAGGTGTGTTCATCTATGGTGAGATTTAATCTGCTAAAATCCGCGGTTAATAAACGTAACAACGTCTCCGTGTTCTCCGTGGTGGAAATTTTATTTCTCGGCCGTTTCTGAGGAGACAGGCTCTGCGGCATCCTCCTTCTTTTCCAACCCCTCCGGCCAGTAGAGGATTCGCGAGCAGTTCTCGCAGATCACCAGCTCATCAGTCTTCCGCACGTTGTTCGCGATCTGCGGCGGGAGGCGCATGTGGCATCCGCCGCACACGTAGTTGACGAGCGGGACAATCGCGGTGTCGCGCTTGTTCGCGAAGATGCGCTGGTACTTGCGCAGGATCGCCTGGCTGATGTCCGGCAGCAACTTATCCCGTTCTCCCTTCAGATCGTTGATTCTCGCATCCAGCTTCGCCACTTCTTTAGAGACTATCTTCTCTTCCGCCGCGAGCTTCTCCCGCTCTCGCGTGAGTGCTTCCTCGCTGCTCCTGACGAGCCGCTCCTTCTCGTCCACCTTCTCCATTACTTCGATGATTCTGTCCTCTATCCTCGAGTTTTCGATCTTGCGGTCGTTGATTTCCTTTTGGAGCGCCTGGTACTCGACGTTCGACTTTATCTCGAACTGCTGCTTTTCATACTTGGCGACCGCTTCCAGCGCGCTCTCGGAATCGATCTCCAGCTCTTTCTTTTTCATCTGGAGCTCTTTCACACTGGCTTTTATCTCATGCAAATCTCCCTCTGCCTCCGCGATCCGCCCATGGATCTCTTCGAGCAGACGGGGCAGCCGCTCCTTTGACTCCTCGAGATCGAGGAGCTGCCTCTCTTTTTCCTGAACCACCAAAAGCCGGGCAATATTCTGCTGTATCTGGTGCATGCTCAATCCATTTCTACTGCATTATACAAAAAAGACCACGCCGATGAAAGCAATTACAAACATGCAGGGTAATGGGTCAGTTTTGCAGGGGTAACGGTAAATGATGTTCGCCACGGATTTTCACGGATAACCACACGGATGGCCGCAGATGAAGCTTTCTTTTCATCTGTGAATATCCGTCATAATCCGTCCCGCTTAGCGGGATCCGATCGCTCCAATATGAGCATTATTCAAGCACTTTCAAATCGTCTGGACTTTCAACCACGAGACGGAGATAGTGCTTCTCTTTTTTAATCAGCCCCCTGGCGCTGATTTTCTTGCCCTGATAGAAGGACGCGGCATCGCTTTCTTCATAGGTTCTTAAACCTCCTCTATCCCGTCCACGCCGATTCGAATTCCAACCGCCCGAACAGTATATCAAAATTTGGGTCTCCTTACGAGACGTAGGCGAGGATAAAGGCGCTAGGGAGGGATGCGCGGCGTCGTAGAATGGGATGTCGTAGAATGGGATTTACAAATGCCGGCTATTGTTCTATAGTGGCGATGGAAACGATAGAGGAACTTGCTTATCTCGCATCACTTCTCCCTTATCCCCGCAGTATTGGGCGATTAGCTCAGTTGGCTAGAGCGCTTGGATCACACCCAAGAGGTCACAGGTTCGAGTCCTGTATCGCCCACCAGAACTACAGCCTAAAGTTTAAAGCCGAAAGTCCAAAGCAACACAATGTGAAGCTCCGTTCAGCCAAAAGTGTAAAGCTGAAAGTGTACGGTGGGAAGCAGCAGGGAGTGAAACGAGCTCTCCTTGTTCTCTTTTCAATCTGTCTTTAGGCCGCAGGGTCTGTGGCAGAAGAGAGCGGTTACCATGGGACCCCCAGAAGAAACACAGCCCCTCACCGAATCCATCCTCACCTCGCTGTCGCAGGGGAAATCCAATGAGCAGATCTACAGGGAGCTCCTCGACCGCGGATTGACGGTTCAGATGATACATGAGGCATTCGGCGAAATCACCTCCACCGGGGAGAGGGAAGACACCCAGAAACGGACGATACGGCTCATCCTCACCATCGGCGCCATCCTCATCGCCGCGGGCGTCTTCTCCTTTATCGCCGCCAACTGGAAGGGGATGAGCAGGGTAACCAAAGTCGCGACCATCGTTTCAGCCATGCTGGTGATCGACGCGGGCGCCTGGCACTTCAGGGAGCGTTCCCGGCTCGCGAAAATGGGGGAGGCGCTGCTCCTGCTCGGCTCTTTCATGTATGGGGCGGGGATCTTCCTCGTCGCCCAGATGTTCCACATGAGGGCGAACTGGCCCGATGGCTTCATACTATGGATGGCGGGGGTGATTGCGATGGGCTTTGCGGCAGATGCGTTCTCGCTCTTCTATCTCGCCATCCCGATAGGCATTGTCGCCCTGGTCGGCTATCCGATGGGTATTTTCGGCAACATGCAGGGTTATAACCCGTTCCTGCTCACCTCACCACTGCTGCTGCTGGGCGCCACGCTCGCGCTCCTCGCGGCGGGCATTGCGGTGCGGAAGAAAATGCCGTCCGAACTAAGGAGGCTTTACTAGGAAGCCACGGGTAGATCTTTCGCGACCATAATTGTGGCGGCAATTACAGCCATGATCAGCATACTGCTCCTTCTCATAGCATTGGTGATTTACTTTGTCTCCCGGCGAAGACGCTCCGCGGGCGCAATCGCCGGCGGGCCCGGCCGGTGCAGCCTCTCCCTCTCGAAGGAGGATGGAGCGAGCCAGTTGTTCCTCATGCTCGCCACACTCTTCCTCGCCGTCACAATTTACTCTTTCAACAGGAGCATGGGAAGCCCGGTCTCGTGGTGGACTATTTTCTTCCTTTCCACTGCCCTCGGTTTCGCCAGCGCCTACTCATTCAAGACTCCGTACACCCTCGCCCTCAGCCTCCTCGCCTTACCGGTCTGGTGGGGAATGCGCACGTATGAATGGGGCCACGGAAAGGACCTCAAGCCGTCCATGATCTTCGCCGGCGTAGCGCTCTTCACCCTCCTCTACTACGCGCTCGGCCACGTGCACGGCAGGAGCCCGAAGGCGAAGCGGTTCGCCCTCATGTATCTCATCTTCGGGATCGTCCCCATAACCGGCGTTCTATTCTTCCTCTCGACCAGGCCTGGCATCGAAGCGCTCGAGGAGATGACCAGAGGCCCTTCCGGCGGCCCCTGGCAGGTTGGTGGATCGCTGTATGTGCTCCTGGCGGCGCTCGCCGCGTCCACGGTTTATTCGCTCAGCGTTGGATCGATCTTCCGCACCGAGACCATCGCGATAGTTCTGCTCGCCGTTCTATTCCTCGCCATTGCGTTTCTTCCCGAACAGGAATTAGTCTCGGGCCACGTCCTTTCCGCCACGGGGGTTGTGTGGGCAACCTTGTTAAATATCACGGTTTTTCTCGAGCTACTGGGGCTCATCTTCTCAGGCTACCTGCGCAGGGAGGAGTGGCTCATCAATTTGGGCGCGCTGTTCCTGTTTCTGCTCATCATCGTGAAGTACCTCGACTGGTTCTTCACATTTCTCGACAAGAGCATTTTCTTCATAGGCGCGGGCATCCTCCTTTTCGCAGTCGGCTGGTTCATGGAGAGGGGGCGGCGGTACATGATCTCGGGCGTCAGAGGCGCAGCCGAAAGGAGCTCCTGACCGTATGGCGATCGCGAAGCGGACCCGGTTCATCATGGCGATAACCATGCAGCTCGCAGTCATCTTCACCATGATCGCGTACAAAGTCTCCATACTCAGGGGTGGAGCAGAGGTACTCCTGAAGATCGAGCCGTTGGATCCGAGGGACATGATTCGCGGGGATTACATCACCTTCCAGTATGCGATCTCGAACCTCGATCAAGGCCTGTTGCAGGGCACGCCCGTGAGGAACGGGGACACCGTGTACGTCACCCTCCTTCAATCAGGCAAGTTCTGGACGGCGCACGCGGCGCAGAGAACCACGCCTCAAGGAGATGCCCTGGTGTTCCTCAAGGGCACGGTGGCGAGCGGCGGACTTGCGAGCGGGGCATCGCGGACAGATTCGAAGCTGCCCCGCGGCTCACGCATACATCTGGTATACGGCATCGAGGAATACTTCATCCCTGAGGGGAAGGGGAAGGGAATCACCCTCCGCATGATGAATGAGTCTTTTGCCCGCGTGGCCATTGACAGGAACGGTAAAGCGGTGCTGAGGAAGATTCACCTCGACGGCAAACCATGGCCGTAATAACTCTGTGGCATCATACCTAATTCCTTCCCAGCACACCAGTTACATAACAAATATGTTGTCAATATTATACTATTGCTTTGCTTGACATCATATTTGTGTTGCATCCATTACTGCTAGAATTTGCCAGGTAAGATGTCACCGTTTTTCTCCTCATATGCTGATGATGAGGAGCTCCTCTTTCGAGACGGCCCTGCGCCGGCGCTGATGGCGGAGCTGATGCAGTAATTCTTTCAGCAGTTCGATATCTTCCGCACCCCCGTTCCCCTCTTCGATTATGTCCTGGATCTGGACCTCGAGAGATTCCACGGCCAGGCCCGAATTTACCGTGATCAGGAACCGGGCGGGGGCGATCTCTATAAGGCGGAGCCCCTCGATGCTCCGGAGCAGCGCGCTGTCCGCCACGATGATCAGGCCGCGGTGCGGGGCAACCTCCACGATCTCCACAGGCTTTCTGCCGCAAAGGCCCGTGGCCGCCGCGTCCGCGATCTTGACAATCGCCCGCGCGCGGTCAGGATTCACGGTCTTCAGAAACTCCATGACCCGCACCGGCAGGGTCATCGTCACGGGCCGGCGCTCCTCAAGGAACTTCGGGGGCCTTCCTACAGTGCGTTCTTTTTTGCTTGCATTCATAAGCATTATTTACGTTAATAGTACCATATTATCGCGTATTTCAACGTAATAATTCTTTGCCGGAGACGCGAATGAAAGTACTGCTGTTGGCCCCTCAGCCGTTTTACCAGCTGCGGGGGACCCCCATCGCCGTGAAGCGGCTCGCCGAGGCTTTCTCCCGCAAGGGATGGCGCGTGGATATCCTGACGTTCCATGAGGGATCCGACGTCCAGATCCCCAACGTGCGCGTTTTCCGCATCCCCCGCATTCCCGGCGCGCGCGGCGTACGTCCGGGGTTCTCTCTCAAGAAGCTACTCTGCGACATGGCGCTCTCCGTGAAGGCCGTGCGAATCACGCGGCATGCGCAGTACGACCTGGTCCACGCCGTCGAAGAGTCCGCGTTCATCGCCCTGCTCATCAAATGGGCAACCGGCTGCCCGTACACCTACGACATGGACTCCTGCCTGTCCGAACAGATGACCGACTCACACCCGGGGTTGAAGCCGCTACTGCCGATATTACAGGGACTCGAGGGGTTTGTCATCAGAAAAGCTCATGCCGTGCTCGCGGTGTGCGACGCCCTGCGCGACTACGCCTGCTCGAAGGGGGCACGGCACGCCATGGTGCTCCCGGATGCGCCCCTGTGCGCACCTCCCATCCATGGCGCACCCCGGGGGAAGATCGGCGGCGGCTCCGCAAATCAGATCTCCCTCATGTATATCGGGAACCTGGAGAAGTACCAGGGAATCGATCTGCTCCTCGAGGGCTTCTCCCGTTTTGCGCGGTCTGATAGCAACTCTTCCCTCGAGATCATCGGCGGCAACCCGGAGCATGTCACGTACTACAGGGAGGTCTGCCGCATAAAAAAAATCGGGGACCGGGTCCATTTCAGGGGGGAGCAGCCGCCGGAGAGACTCGGAGCGTTCATGGCGGAGGCCGACGTCCTCGTCTCCCCCCGCACTCAAGGCGTGAACACGCCCATGAAGATCTATTCCTATCTCCAGGCCGGGAAACCCATCCTCGCGACTGACATGCCGGCCCACAGCCAGGTCCTCTCCCCTGATTTTTCCCTCCTTGTCCCCCCCGAACCAGAGGCGTTCGCCCGGGCCATGGCGCGGCTCGCATCGGACGCGCCGCTCCGCGCGAATCTCGGCGCGCGGGCCCTCCACGTGGCCCGCACCCGCTACTCGCCCGAGGACTTCGACAGGACCGCCTTCGCCTTCTGTGACCTCGCGGAACGGCGGCTCGTCGAGGACGGGTATCTTAAACCAGCGCTCGACACATCGCCACAATAACGGATTCTCTTGAGGGTGCATGCACTCGAAATCGTCGTGCAAACTGCTGCTGCTTAAACTTGCGGCGTTTTTCATCAGTGTCGCGCTGTCACTGATCGTGATCGAGATCGCCGTCCGCCTGATCCCGGAGAAGAAGCCCCCACGCATGGATATGCCCCTCTTCAGGACCGCTCTCATGCCCTATAACTCGCTGGGGTATCAGGACTTTGAATATCCCCTGCAAAAAGGGCGGAATGTGTTCAGAATTATAGCGACGGGAGATTCCTTTACCGAGGGGGGATACGTAAGTTTCGAGGATAGCTACCCGAAAAAGCTCGAGTACTATTTGAATTTTTGCGGAAATACCAAGGGAGTAACTTACCAGGTTGTCAACATGAGCAGGGGGGGCAGGTCAACTCCCCAAGAGGTCATGGTACTCAAACGCCATGCCGACGCACTCAAGCCCGACCTGGCTATTCTGGGCTATTGCCTCAATGACCCGGAGGACTGGGAGGAGGGGTCCGACTACTTGCACAAGCTCAGGGACAAATGTTACTACCGAATCTCTGCAAAGCCAGAGGGATGGGCATCTTTCTTCTACAATCATTCCACATTGGTCAGATTGGTCACGCAGAGATTATTCAATACCAAAGTGATGCGCGGACACATAAAGTACTTTCATAAGCTTTACAGGGACACATATCCGGGATGGCAGAAGGCAAAGGCTGCCCTTTTCGATTTAGGGGAATTTTCCCGGACCTCCCATATCCCTGTGCGAGTGGTCATTTTCCCATTGTTCCCTTACGGGTGGGGCGATAACTATCCATTCTCCGATATTCACGAAAAGCTTCACTCCGTACTGGAAAAGGCAGGATTGCCGTATGTTGACCTGTTACCTCATTTGAAGGAGATGGACCACAGCAGCCTTGAATATGTTCCTGATAAAGACCCGCACCCGAGCGAACTTGCAGATCGGATAGCGGCCGAGGCGCTCTGGCAGGAGCTGATGAGGAGCGGGGTGACGCCGGAGGGGAAAAGGTCGGATACGGACATCGTGTTCCCGAAGGCCCCCCCGAAATAGTGAGGTCGCCGGTAGGGAGTTGCGGGGTAGCGGAATAAATATCAGGTCCTCTTTCAGTTTGTCCGGGTGAATCCTCATTCCCAGCACAGAGGCTATCTCAAGGTGCATTCCATGTCAGTATTGAGACAACCTCTCTCAGGGGGAGGGACTGGTGGAGGATACCGCATCGGTGCGGCGCAGCGACGCCGCGTAACTATCACGGTTTCCGGCTGACAGACGTCACCCGTACGCCCGGGAGGAGATAGAGGGGCGCAACGGTGCCTGGCGGCTCATCGCGGAGGGCGACGGGACTCTCGTAGAGGCGTGCGGCGGACGAGGCAGTCGGGAACCTGTCCGAACTATCGAACGTGGCTCGTTCACCGAAGAGCTGAGCGAGCACTTCTCTGAAGATGCTCAGGTGAGGCCCCATAAAGAACACCTCCCCCTCCAGTATCTTCGCGAACTCCGCCGGCTGGCAGACAAAAGGTTCTCTGGCGTGCGCGAATGAGCGCCCCTTCCTCTCGTACAGAGCTGTATAGAAGCCATAGCTGTGCGCATTGACGAGCGGGCATACCCTGGAAGCCGCCCCCTCGTATGTTGAGAGCAGATTGTCGAAGCAGCACACACCCCTGATCGGTATATTCAACGCGAGCGACAGTCCCCTCGCCGTCGCCAACCCTAGGCGGATGCCGGTGAATGAGCCGGGGCCGATACCGACCGCGATTCCGCGAAGCTCCTTAAGCCCCACGCCGTGCGCCTTGAGGAGTGCGTCCAGCGTCGGGAGCAGCGAGGTTGAGTGCCTCTCCCCGTCAGGGAGGTTCGCGTCCGCGATGACCGTGTCGCCCTCAACGACCGCGAGGCTCGCGTGCTGCGTTGAGCTTTCAATACAGAGGATCTTCATAATTGCATTAACCACAGATGAACACATCTCGCAACAGCAAAAAGCTTAAAGTGTAAGGTTGAAGGTTGCTGTATGCATGGTGAAAAATCTCAATACGTTATACTATGTGCTTTAAACCTTACACCTTGTGCTTTCAACTGTAGTGTTCATCAGCGCGCATCCTGTTCCATCATTTTTTTAATATTGTTACCGGATATGCTGATCCTTCGGGTTGATTCGCCCGTGACCTCGATCCTGATGCTGATGTGATCCGGCGGGAGGAGCGAACCCATCTTCTCCGCCCACTCAATCGCGATGACCCCGCGCCTGTCCAGGTAATCCTCCCAGCCGAGGTCAATCAGCTCGCGCCCATTCGCCACGCGGTAGAGGTCTATGTGGTAGAAGGGGATGGGACCGTCATATTCATTGATGATGACGAAGGTGGGACTATTCACACACGCCGAGGGGGCGACACCGAGGCCCGCCGCGATCCCCTGCACCATGCAGGTCTTGCCCGAGCCGAGCTCGCCGTGGAGCGCGACCACCGCCCCCTCTCTGAGCCGTCTGCCTATCCTCACGCCGAGCGCGCGGGTCTCCTCAACGCCCCTCGAAATAACCACAAGCCCCTGCTCAGTCAAAATGAGAGAACCCCCTTTCCTCCAGCGGTGTCTCCCCCTCGGGACCGATAAGCGTGATGCCACGCCCGGGATCAACAACCGTTCCTATGCGACTCACGCCGCAGGTGAAACGTGAAGAGAACTCACGGGTGAACTCTTCCTCCCTGCAGGAGGGATGGAGCGCGAAGAGGAGCTCGAAATCCTCCCCATCATAGAGCGCCCCTTTGAGCGCGGATGCTTCGTCTGCACCCTCGCGCGCATCGGGGCTGACCGGGATCCGCTCGCGCTCGATGCGGAACCCGACCGTGCTCGCTTCCGCCATCCGGTACAAGTCGCTCCCGAGTCCGTCGCTCAGGTCCATCATCGCCCTCACGGGGAAACGCCCCACGAGGAACCTCGCCTCCTCAATGCGGGGAGTGAAACTCAGATGCCTCCCCCTGAGCGAGCCCCCGAGGCGACCCGTTACCCACACCGAATCGCCCGACCGGGCCCCCGAGCGCAGGGCAACCCTGTCCCGCTCCACCTCCCCCACCACTGACACTGAAATCACCAGCGCCTGTCCGCTCCTGACGGTATCGCCACCCACCACGCCGCACCTGAAGCGCCCCGCGAGATCGTTGATCCCGCGGTAGAGCTCGATGCAGAATTCAACCGTCACGTCGCCTCGTGCGCCGAGCGATACCACTGCGGCGCGCGGCAGGCCCCCCATCCCGGCAATGTCGCTCAGGCTGCAGCCGAGCGCCTTCCATCCCACCTGGTAGGGGGTTGACTGGGAAAGGTCGAAATGAGTTCCCTCGACGAGCATATCCGTGGTGAGCAGCGTGAGCATACCCTCGCGGGGAGAGGCGAGGACCGCGGCATCGTCCCCGATGCCGACGACGGTCTCTGCCCCGATGAAGGCGCGCTTTTTGAGCTCGTCGATCAGTCCAAATTCGCCGATGTCTTTGAGTTTCATGAGAAAAAAGTTATCCAAGAGGAACAGGATGCACACAGATGCACGCAGATAGTTCAAAATCATGTCATCAGTGTGTATCCGCGTGCATCCTGTTTCACTATCGTTATCCTTGTTTCCACCTGCCGCTCAATGTGCCAGGAACAGGATTCACACAGATAGTTCAAAATCATGTTATCCGCGTGTATCTGCGTGCATCCTGTTTCATTTTTTCTTTTTAAATGCTGCGGGGATGTTCCGCTTATACGGCGGGCGGATGATTCCCCTCTCGGTGACGATCCCCCGGATGAAACGCGCGGGCGTCACGTCAAAGGCAGGATTGTAAACGCGCACATTCCGCGGCGCGATCCACTGGCCGCCGATCTTCCTCACCTCGTCGGGATGCCGCTGCTCGATCGGTATTTCATTCCCGGAGGATATCTCGAGGTCCACCGTTGAGGATGGCGCGGCGATGTAAAACGGCACCCGGTGGATCGCCGCGAGCCGGGCGAGGCTGTAGGTTCCGATCTTATTCGCCGTGTCACCGTTTGCGGCGATCCGGTCCGCCCCTGTGATGACAATGTCAATCTTCCCCTCACGCATCACCCACCCCGCCATACTGTCACTGATGAGCGTCGTATCGATCCCCGCGCGCATCAGCTCCCACGCGGTCAAACGCGCTCCCTGGAGCAACGGGCGCGTCTCATCCACGAAAACACGTATGCGCTTTCCCTGTTCATGCGCGAGAAAAATGATCGCGAGCGCAGTTCCGTACTCGCCGGTGGCAAGGCCTCCCGCGTTGCAGTGCGTGAGCACCGTGTCTCCGTCCTTCAGCAATACCGCACCGGCCTTCCCGATCCTGCGGCACATTTCATTATCCTCTCTCAAAATCCCGATCGCCTCCCGTTCGAGGATTCGCTTGAGCTCCGGGATATCATCTGTCCCACTGCGCTCGGCAGCGCGCACCATCCTCTTGAGCGCCCAGAAGAGGTTCACCGCAGTGGGCCTCGAGGTGCCGAGGTAGCCGGCAACGCGCCTGAGCTCCCTCATGAAACTCTTGAAAATTTTTGCGCGGGAGCGGCGCATTCCCAGTGCGATCCCCATGGCGCCGGCAATCCCGATCGCCGGCGCACCGCGCACCGCGAGGCTCCTGATGGCGCGCCACACGTCCTCCGGGGTCGCGCAGTTCAGATAGATGAGCTTGCCGGGCAACAGCCGCTGATCGACGATCCGCATACTTCCATTGACCCAGTCAATGGTCTTGAGTCCCATGGTGATCCTCTCAAAACAAGCTATTAAGCAATCGAGAAGGAACAGAATAATACGCCCAGACTATCTCTTCGCCCTCACTCAGGACACGCTCTCTATCAGGCGAGCGAGGAAGAAATTGTACCACATCCCGCGCCACCTTCTCACATGGAAAGCGAACGGACGAGGAGGGCGCCGACCACCGCGACGCTGTTCTGGCAGATGTGGATAACGATTGAGGGCACGAGCGAGCCGCTCGATTCAAAGACGCAGGCGAGAAGCACGCCGAGCCCCACGATCGGCAGAAAGACGGAGAAGCTCGCGTGGAGCGCCGAGAAAAGGAGTGCGGTGAACACAATGCTCGGCCAGCGACTCCAGCGCCGCCGCAATGCCTGGTAGGCGAAACCGCGGAAGAAGACCTCTTCAAAAACCGGCCCCACAACCGCCACGAAGACCACCAGAAACACAAGCGAGGGCGATGAGAGATCGGCAAAGAAAAAGCCTATCTGCTCCTGCGGATCGAGCCTGACGCCCACACGGCGTGCCGCCGCCTCGGTGAACCAGGTGAGCAGGAGCAGGAGGGGGAGGAAGCCGACATAGCCCCTCACGCCGGTAGCGACATGGCTGAGGACATTCCCTGGAGCGAGGCCGAGCTGACCGAGCGCGCTGCGCCATCGCGAGGAAACGCACTGGAAGAGAACGCACAGGGCGGCGAGCTCGGCGAGAAATTGTACTGTGACGGTGAAAGAGATATCGGAGGCTCCCCCATGGCAATACCCGCACATGGGATAGAACGCAGCCAGCGAGAAAAACGCCATGAAGAAGACAACAATTACCTTCGCGACGTCAGCAAGCCCCCACCCCACAGCAGACTCAACGAGCGACCATGGGGCGCCCCTCATTATACGACGCCACACGAAACGGATATCGATCAGTATCCCGAGAAATACGACGAGAGTGAACGCCGAGGATGCTGCCTTGAAAAAATGAGACCCCTCCGCCGCCTTTTCGAACGCCCGCAGAATCTCAATCTCGCTGGGGATGCGGCGCGCCTCGCCCCTGACCGGATGCCCCGCGCCGCTCCACTCAGTGATGGAGGGTATTGCCAGAAGCAGGAAAAGCGCGAAGAGGAACAACGTGAGCCAGGAGCACTGTGACCGTTGTGTGGTTCCCACCCATCACCCCCGCGGTAGCCGAGTGATGATGGTAGCATTCCCGGCGTATCAGCGGCAAGACCATTAACCATGGAGTTTCCCCATTTTCGCTGCGAACCTTCAAATTTTAACCACGGAGAGTCTCCTTCTAGTGACCAGAAACAGGAAACTATTGTTGCTGTTTTTAAAGATCTCCGTGGTGAAACATTATTTCTGGGTTATCCATGAGACATTGTTAATTTCATTTGGTGATTTTTGTATCTCACTGCTGATAAGGATATCCCGTGATTGCGCTTGTCATTTCCGGGGAATGTCCTGTCCGTATCAATTTGACCGCCAGGTTCTCTTAGGATATACTTATAGCAGCCGCATCCATAATGGAGCCGCACCCATGCTTTCGTTGTCATATCCGATCCATGACGGTCTCCTCAAGCTCGCCACCGCGCTGCGGTACTCCTTCGCCATTCTTCCCGGCCTGGCGCTCGCGCTGAAGCCACCCGCTCCGCGCAGGCGCCGCCTCGCCCGTGACAGAGCCTCCGATCTCTTCGAGGTGCTCGAGGCATTCCCATTCTTCGTCGTCATAGAGGATTCCGATTACACCATCCGCTTCATGAACGGAAAATTGCGGAAGAAATTCGGCAATAGAACCGGGGAAAAGTGCTACCGTGCATTTATCGGGCGTGAGAGTCCGTGCGCCATGTGCCCGGTGCGGGCGATCCTCCATGAGGGGAAGGAATATTTTACTTACTTTCCGCAGTATAGAGATGGGCTCTGGTACGAATCCTCCGCCGCCCCATTCGCCATGCCGGACGGGAGCACGGTCATCATCGAAATACTCCGCGATATCACCGAAAAGAAGAAAGCCGAAAATGTCGTCCAGCAATTCACCAAGGCGCTCAAGCAACTCGTTTCGGAAAAAACAGACGAACTCAGGCAGTCAGAAGAACGGTACCGCAATCTCTTTGAGAACGCCAGCGACGCGATCTTCACCATCGATCCGGCAGAGGATCGCATTCTCAGTGCAAACCACATGGCTGAGGCCATCACCGGCTATCGCACCAAAGAGCTGCTCGCCATGAAGCATTCGCGCCTCTACCTCCCCGGTGAGTTCGAGAGGATCTCGCGATCCTTGCGAGAAGCCCCCGGAGGATCGGGCGCCCCCACCACGGTTGAGATGCTCAGGAAAGACGGCACAGGGGTTCCGATAGACATCAGCGCGACCGCTGTCGCTCATGCAGGCAAGGAGATCATCCTCGCAATCTGCCGCGACATATCTCAGCGGCTGATACTCGAGAAGCGGATGCGGGAGCTCGCGAGCGTTGTTGAGACCATGCGCCCGAGCGTCATCATCACCGACCTGAACCAGAGGATCATCTACGCCAACCCTGCCGCGCAGAAGATGCTTGGCTACCGCGAGGAAGAGATGATCGGCCAGCTCGCGAGAGAGATTTTCGAGGGGATATCCGGCAACCCTTCCGATCTCGGGAGGAGCGTGCGCGAGGAGGCTCAGAACGGATACTGGGAAGGTGAAATCTTTAACCGGAAAAAGTCCGGCGAGATCATCCCTGTGTTCCTCCGGATGTGCATGATCAAAAATAAGAAAGGTGAACTGATCGGGTATGCGGGGATATGCGAGGATATCACTCGGCGGAAGCGGATGGAGGGAGAGCTGATCCAGAAAGAGAAGCTCTCAGCCCTCGGTGAGTTTACCTCGGCCATCGCCCACGAAATCAACAATCCGCTCACGGGGGTGCTGGGATACGCCGAGATTCTCCAGCACGCCGAGTCTCCGAAAGATTTCAGAGAAGACGTTCAACGCCTCTATAAAGAGGCCATCCGCTGCCAGTGTCTGGTTAAGAACCTCCTCATATTCGCCCGGAGATCCGCTCCCCACAAAGAGTTCAGCAATATCAACGAGATCATCGAAAAGTCAATCGATCTCAAAGGCTACCAGCTCAAAGCCGATCAGATTGAGGTGGTCACACACCTGGACAGGAGCATCCCCGCGTCCATCATGGACCCCCATCAGATACAGCAGGTTTTCCTCAATATTATTGATAACGCCCACCACGCCCTGAAAGAACAGCGCGGCATCAGGCGGATCACCGTGACGAGCGCATTAAAAGATGGAACTATAGCGGTTTCCTTCAGCGACAATGGCCCCCCTATCCCGGCAGAGATCATGGATAAAATTTTCCTCCCGTTCTTCACCACCAAGGAGTTCGGGCAGGGAACAGGGCTTGGACTCAGCATCGCCCACGGGATTATCCAGGAACACGGAGGTGAAATCCGCGCGCAGAGCAAGGAGGGGAAGGAAACCACATTCACGGTGGCGATTCCCTTCGGAGGTCACTGATGAGCGATCGCCGCTGGATCAACACCGATAGTGGCGCGCGTTCAAGAGATCGTTCGGCAGCCTAGCCGCTGAATGCTTTCAAAGTATAGCCGCCTCCCGATTTTTGGAGCACGCAGTTATAATATGTTTTGTCCCTACTGTTGACCATCCTCTGAATGATGAGAAAGTCACTCGGGATAATCTGATCCCGAATAGAGGCAATTTCGTCACGACGAAACCAGCCGAGCGTCCCCTCCCCGTTGCGGGCGATCACGGTCGTGCGCGGCATCAGCTCGCACAGGTGCAGTAAGAAATGCTGTGTTACTTTTCCATCTTCTTTCAAATGCTCCGAGACAAGACCGAGATAGCCTTTGAACTCCGCTTCGATGCCGGTCTCCTCGGCAATTTCCCTTAGCGCGGCCTGGGAGAGGTGTTCATCCTTTTCAACCTTTCCCCCGGGCAATCCCCAGAGACCCACATAGTCTCCTCGACGTCTCCGTATAAGAAGAATCTTACCATCGTGAATCAGCGCGGCGATCACCACCGCGAGCGGTTTCTCTGATGGGCTCACCTTGTACATCCCCAGCTCTTCTTTCATTATCAGAATTCCTGGCTTGTGTCCTTTATGACTGAAACTGGAAACGAGAAACTAGCTACTGCGGTTGTCCCCTCTCCCCCTAAAGGGGGCGAGGGAAATAATATACGGGAGGAGCTTCATAGAATTAGCGACTTTTTGCATCTTCGGCATCGATGGCGGCTTCGAGCAGCGCCTGCACCTCCGGGCTCTCCGCGTCAATGCCCCGCCAGCGGATGTAAGTGGAGGCGACCTGTATGGCCCGCTCCCTCACCTCATGAGATACAGCGGAGGGCACTGCGCCTGCCGCCGCCTCACGCTGACCGCGAATCAAGGGCGCAGTCGAAGCAACCCCGAGCTCCGCGGCGGCCTTGATGATCTCCCACGCGAGATCCTGACCCTTGAACGAGGCAAAGAGCTTTTCCCAGAAGAGCCGGAAAGAGCGCTTGTAGCGTGACCCCATGAAGGGGAGATGGCAGAGGATCAGATGGAGCAGGAGGAGGGCGACTGCCGAGAGCACGGTGGAAAAAAGACCGCCGAAGGCTTTCACCGTCTCCCCCCAGAGCTGGTGTGCGTAAATTTTCGCGCGCTCCAGCGTGCCCGACGGCTCGGCTCTGTCCAGCCCCATGCTCATCTCCGCGACGCGGTCAGCCAGTTCAGGATCGCCGATGAAGAAGAGGCTCCCCGACTCCCCCTCGGGATATATAATGAAGTCCTCCTCACTCAGGAGGAGCTTTGCGCGAGCCGCGGTTTCAACGAGCCTCCGCCTCATCTCCGCGGCGGTCACCTCTTTGATGTCAACAAGTACGAGCGCGGGGCCTTTTGTTTCCGGGGCGCCAAGACGCGACGCCTCGTCCATCGCTGTGAGCGCCTTCTTTACAAGGGCGACGTCCACATCTTTCCCCCGTATAAACACAAGGCGCGGCTTCTTTTCGCCGGGAAGCGGGAACACGGCGAGGGCGTAGCGCGGTTTGACCTTGAATTGACCGAAGAGCACCTTGAGCAGCTCCTCAGAGCGCCCGGCATCCAGGCTGTTCATTATCACCACGTCAACGTTCTCAACAGGTAGCTGCGTGGCAAAGTCGCGCTCTTCCAGCTTCGGCTGCGCGGCAAGGTCACGCTCCTCGGCAGGCTGCTGCGCCATGACGAACAGCGAAAGGACGACAGGGTAGATAATATTCATAGCTTCCTCCTCAACGGGGTGATGAGTTTGTCAATAATACATGCGCACGCAACGCACCAGCAGTACGAAGTTGAAGCTGTTATGAGCGCGAAACTCCGATGCATTTTCAACTTTTAACCTTGTGCCTTGAACTGTAGTCCAGTCCTCTCTCTTCGATGATTTCGGCTATTCTTCCCCTGTCTCGGCTGGAATACATATTTTCAGCGGCCTGCATGATTCCCAGCGCGGCGTCCTGGAAACGCGCGAACTCGGGGAGGAAGTGCATGCTCTCATAAATGATGCGGTCGGCCTTCCCCGCACCCAGTGAGCGGCGCATGTCCCAGCATCCGCCTCCCCATATCTCGCCATCCGCGTGGGCCTCTCCCTCGAGGTCGCGCGGATATCTCTTCCCGTTGGTCAAATCCCTGAGGTACGGTTTTCTCGCCGGGGCGACGACCCACTCGCCTATCTGCGGATCATCTGTCAGTGAACAGCCGAAATAATCAGCGTAGCCCTCATGCAGCGCGTCGGCCTCGGTCCCCTTGAGGTGCGGATTCACGCGATCGAGGACGGCGTGGGTGTACTCGTGGTAGACGACCGCCGCTTCCTTGGCGAGGTCGTTGAGGCGCTCCGCGCCGCCGCCGTCCCCGAGGCAAATGCTGTTGGTGGAGGGGTCGTAGTACGCGTTGTCCATCGCATCGCCGGCATGCACGAAGGTCTTGATGCTGCCCTTCGCCGCCATCACCTTTCCGAGGGACTGGTCAAGCTTTTTGAAAAACGCGCTCACCCGGTCAACGTGGTAGTAGGCCATTACCTCGTCAAAATGCGTATCGGCTGGTGTATAGAGGAACGACCCGTCCTCAGACCGCGCCTCGGGGAAATCCTCGTTGATCACAACCACGTGGGCGCCCTTGAGCTCAACCGGACTGCACAGGCGGTCCAGCGTCACCACAGTGAGCGAGGGATCTTCGATGGGGCTGGTCAGATACACCCTCCCCCTCCCGTGGGCGAACCGCATCGTGTTGTAGCTGTTCAGAATGGTCCCGCGGAACGGATCAATGAGGTACACCCAGTTGCCGAGCGGCCGCGCGACCGGCAGCACGATCTTGTACACCCTGCGAAATCCACCGCGGCTCGAATAGACGAGCTGGACACATTTCACCTCCGCCCGCAGCCGTGATGCGCGGCCGAGGTCTTCGAGCGCGCGCCGGATCGCGTCCTTCTTTGTGATTGCCGCGCCTCTCGCCGCCGGGCGCTCCAGCCTGATGCGCCCGTGGTAGATACCCGCCACCATGCATACCGCAGCGCTCCGGTCCAGGTGCACATCCAGGAGGGCGCCGATGACCGGGAGTGATTGATACACCTG
The DNA here is from genome assembly GCA_026392035.1 of Candidatus Auribacterota bacterium. Classification (NCBI taxonomy): domain Bacteria; kingdom Pseudomonadati; phylum Candidatus Auribacterota; species Candidatus Auribacterota bacterium. The sequence goes on from JAPLCX010000073.1 coordinate 20,301, forward strand.
TTGGAAGCGGACGTGAGTGCCGCTCCCGCTCCGCCAGAGACGGACGAATTGAAGCGATGAGGGATCGAGAATGCCGAGCGCATCCCCGTGGGCATGGAGAAAGTCAATCGCTTCAGTTATGTTCGGGGCGCCCTCGGCCCCCGCGGGCGGAGGAGCGATGGGCATTCCCGATTCCCTGGCCGCGGGAAGGGGGTCATGAATGGAACGGCACCAGCGTATTTCATCTCTGCGCGGGAGGGCTGAGCGGAATCCTTTCGCCACGCGTGCGGTGGTGACAAACGGCTTCCTGCTGAGAGAACTGCTCATGGGGCGAATCATGGTGTCCCCGCGGGTTCACCCTATTATCGCCCTGTGTGCTCGCCCCGTCAAATCATTTCGGCAACTGACATAGAACGGATCGTGCAGGAGAAAGTGTGGGCTTCAGGTTGTCATTGCGATCCCGCGAAGCGGGAGAAGCAATCCGACCCCAAGGGTCGTCCCGAGCACTGCGAGGGATCTAAGCTGGATCGCCACGTCGCGAAGGTTTTCGTGATTCGCGACGCTTCGCGGATTGCTTCGGTCGTTCCACTCCCTCGCAATGACTGCATTATAAGAAAAACCCACACTATCCTATACGTCAATAAAGCGGGGTGAAGGGAACGGCTCTTCTCTCCACCCCTCAGTGTGAGCGCGGGCGGCGTTGAGTATCAGCTGACGATTTTGGACTTCTTATCAAACATGATTACGTACTGAGTGGTGGGTGTGAGATCAGAGAGTTTCCTCACGGGCGGCTTCTTGCCCGCCTCTATAGCAGCCGCATAGAAGGTGATCGTTTTCCCCTTCATGGATGCGGGGATCCTGACCTTCGGGCTCACTGTCTTGAAATACGGCGCATTGTACCTGCGCACATTCTTGTAGATCGGCTTGATCCCCTTCTTGAGCGATCCATTAAAGTAGATCCTGTAGACCCCGGCGGGGGTCTCGGCGAGGAGATAAAAGTCGAATGGCCTGGTGATATTCTCAATCAACGCGATGCCGAGCGTGAACGGCTGGCCCGCCGTCAGCGGCCCCGGACCGATGACCAGCGGCGGCACGGGCGCCGGAGGCGTAGCCGAAGGTGTCGACGTAGGAGACATCTGGGCCGTCGGTGTATTAGTCGGAGTCGGCGTTTCCGTCGGCGTGCTGGTCGGCGTCTGTGTTGGAGTTTGAGTCGGTGTCTGAGTCGGCGTCTCTGTCGGCGTGGGCGTTATCGTTGGCGTGTTAGTTGGTGTCTGAGTGGGCGTTTCCGTCGGCGTGCTGGTCGGGGTGTTCGTGGGAGTGGCTGTCGGCGCCTGCTCAAGGCAGTATATATTATAATCACCTTAAGAGCCGTCATAAAGCCTGCCGTCACTCCCAAGCGCAGGAGAGGAAAGCACCCAGCCAGCCGCGCCATAACTCCACGCCAGCCCGCCCGCTGAGTTCAGGGAGTATATATTGTAATCAAAAGAACCGACATAAAGCCTCCCGTCACTCCCAAGCGCAGGAGAGGACTGCACATTGTTCGCCGTGCGATAACTCCACGCCAGCCCGCCCGCTGAGTTCAGGGAGTACATATTATTATCACTAGACCCGACATACACCCCCCCGTCACTCCCAATCGCAGGAGAGGAAGGCACATAGTCCGCCGCGCTATAACTCCACGCCAGCCCGCCCGCTGAGTTCAGGGAGTACATATTATTATCATTAGACCCGACATAAACCCCCCCGTCACTCCCAATCGCAGGAGAGGAATACACATAGTACGCCGCGCTATAACTCCACGCCAGCCCGCCCGCTGAGTTCAGGCAGTATATATTGTTATCATAATAGCCGGACCCGACATAAAGCCACCCGTCACTCCCAAGCGCAGG
>JAPLCX010000074.1 GCA_026392035.1 Candidatus Auribacterota bacterium
CATGAATCTGGCCACGGCGGCGAAGAGAATCTGACCAGGGGCGGGAGGGGAAGTCTCTTTCAGGTATGAAGGGGGAGATAATAGCCGGTGCTCTCGCGTATACAATCCGAAAAATACTTTTTCAGGAGACCCTAATTATATCCTAATAATTGGATTATGTCAGGGCAGTTTGATTGCTCGACTTCCTTCTTAAATATCATCGACGCAATTTCATGGCATGTGGGCTGAATAAACTATTCGTGATCTTCTCCCTTCGCACAAGCGAAGGAGTGATAGGCTGTTCGCGCGTCCGGGGAGTAAATTAAATGTATGTGTCTATATAACCCACACATAAAGCTGAAAAGAGCATTTACTATATGGATCATGCCTGGTTGTCAGTCATATTAAGCTTGATATTAGCAATCTGAATTGACACGTCTTTGTCAGAATAGGAACAAAGTTCCCACTCGCCTATGAACAAAGTATCCATTTTGCTAGCAAATTGACATAACGCAAAAATAGTTGTTTTGTATAAACGGCAGAAGAAAGTCGTATTTGCTTACTATGCAAAGGGATAGCCTTTAGCTGAAACAGGTGTGATTCTAACTTAGACTGGTATGATAGTTGCTGTATATAACTTGAGAAAAGGACGGTGCTGTTGTTACAGCAAATAGCAGTAAGGAAAATGATTATGAGAAAGTCTATTATCTTATTCTTTGCATTTACCCTCACTATCATCAGTGTTTCACATGCGGCCACAGTGACCATCAGGCCGAATGGGAACTGGGATTACATACAGCTAACTCCCTTCCCTTCCACTCCCAATTGGCAGTGCGTCGCCGACCAATCGCCCGATGGTGATTCGAGCTACGTTGCAGCCCAAGGTAATTATGATGGTAGTAAAGTTGACACTTACACGCTTCAGGATGTGTCGCTTGCGGGCACTATCAATAAAGTTGAAATACACTCCGTTTCTCAGGAGGTTGGATATCATGAGTGTAGTAGCCAGCTCGGGATAGTCACGCATGGGATAATCTATGCCAGCCTCCCTTTCGATCTAACCCATACCTATGCCGACTATTCGATAGAATGGGCGACCAACCCAAACACAGGCAGTCAATGGACATGGGTTGAGATTAATGATTTGGTTGCTGCAGTATCCCTTTCGGGATCTTTCCAATCGGATGTAGACGCCAGATGCACCCAGCTTTACGTTGTTGTTGATTACATTGCACCGACTGGAACACCAACACAGACACCGACAATTTCCATCACGCCGACGATAACTCCCACATCAACCGGCCTTACACCGACGCCATGTGCCCCCTGGCCGATGTTTCATTATGATGTGAGGCACACGGGACAGAGCCCCTATGCCGGTCCTCGATTGGGGGTTATGCTGTGGAGTTACGAGACGGGATACTACATAACGTCTTCATCTGCCGTGGATTCAAGAGGGAAGGTATATGTGGGGTCAAAGGACAACATGTTTTACGCTCTTGACTCTTCTGGCTCGCTCGCCTGGAGTTATGCCACCGGGGATTTCATCAGCTCTTCACCCACCATAAGTTCTGACAGCAGAATTTATATAGGGTCATGGGACAATGCGTTCTACGCATTTGCATCTTCTGGTTCACTTGACTGGAGCTATTTGGCGGGACACGACATAGACCTTTCTTCGGCTTCAATCAGTGCAGATGGACGGATCTATGTGGCCTCCAATGACAATAGGCTTTACACGCTCGCATCGGATGGATCTCTCGCCTGGAGTTATGAGACGGCAGACGCCGTATATTCCTCGCCGGCCATAGGCAATGACGGGAGCATCTACCTTGGATCGTGTGATCAGACGGTCTATGGGTTCAACCCCAGCGGGTCCATTTCGTGGAGTTACTGCGTTGGGGGTACAGTGCTCTCTTCACCGGCCGTAGGTGCTGATGGAACCGTGTATAGCGGTACGTATGCGAATAGCATCTTCGCATTCACATCAGGCGGTGTGTTCTCGTGGAGTTATAAAGCTGGAATATATGGGACAGAATGTTCTCCCGCCGTAGGAGTTAATGGAGCGATATACATAGGTTTTGTTGACAATAATGTTTATGCGTTCGCATCAGAAGGCCTATTATCCTGGAGCTATAGAACAGGGTACTGGATTTTTTCTTCTCCGGGCATCGGATCAGACGGACTGGTTTACGGGGGATCTAATGACAATGCAATTTACACTCTGAATTCCAATGGATCGCTTCTGTGGAGCTACGTGACAGGGAACGATGTGCAATCTCCTCCTGCGATAGGTTCTGACGGAAGGCTGTATGTTGGTTCCCATGACAACGTTTTCTACTGTTTCGGGGATGTTGTGGAGACAGCTACACCGACAATTACGCCGACTCCTACGGAGACGTCAACGCCCACGATTACTCCGACCCCGACGATGACTCAGACGCCGACCAGGACACCGACACCGACTCATACGCCGACGATAACCTCGACTCCAACCAATACGCCCACGATCACCCCGACTCCGACGAACACCCCAACAATAACACCGACGGTGACTGGCACATCTCCTCCCGATACCACGACACCGACCGCAACAGCAACAGAAATACCCCCGCCGCGGCCGACTGACACTCCCCCCGTGGTTCAAGCGACGGTAACTCCCCACCCCGCTCCTCCCAACTTCCTTGAACTCGAGGTGAAACCGAGCAGGGATGGAGATGAGAACTTCAAGCCTGGCGAAACCCTTGTTCTCTCCTGGCGGGTGTACGCGACAGAATACAATTATGCGCGCGCGCCCCTCAAGATCTATCTGGCTGCCATCATGAACCCCGGAGCGGTGGACAGAACCGGGACAGTCAGTGATGTGTTTAAGAGAGGGCAGGTACTCCTGTTTGGGCCCAGGATGGCAGGGCCCAGGAAATACAACCCGAGAAACATTCAACCTGTATTCAGTGGGGCGGCCTTCCCGCCGGTCGTCAACTCCGGGGAATTGCGCTTCAAGGTTCCACGCGGCGTGAATGCCACAATAGTCTTCGCCGGGTCATTCGTCAATCTGAACACGGGTAAATTTGTCAGGCTGGACAAGCAGATGGGGTTCAGCAATCAGTTCATGCTGTCGCCGTGACTAGTCAGCTCTCACCGGAGCGGCATTGATGGGTTGCATGAATGCATCCTTGTGAGATTTCGAAAGGACTGTGCGGCTTTCCCCGCGACCGCTCCCGTTATTGTAATCTCCTCTTGCATCACCCCTGGCCCCGCCGCGTCCATCGGCCGGGCGATCACAAAGGTGATGTCCGTGATACCGGCGAATTCTAATACAGTGCGCAGATACTACTCCTGAAAGTCGCAACGGTGGAACGGCCTCTCCTACCGACAACCGCCAGGCGCCGTAAGCGCAGCTGAGATTTGGTTTTTGACCTTCCTGTTATAGTACAATTATATTGCAATGCTGAATTGTGCGGTTGTAGATCTCTATTTTGTATAGTAGATGCTATACCATTTGATTTATATAAGGAGACAAGCAATGAGAAGGGTTGCGATACTATTGGCATATGTCTGTGCAGGCGTGATTATAGTGGGCATGATCGGCTGTTCGCAATCTACTCCTCCCGAACAGAAGGCGGTGGGCAAGGAGGCGCTCAAGGTAGCCGCGGTATTCACCACGCCCATTGAAGAGCCCTGGGATGGGCGTGTCCACCAGGCATTGCTGAGAGCGAAGAAAGAGCTCGATATTAACTACCAGTGGGCCGAGTCTGTTCCGAGACCAGATTACGAGCGCGTGGTCAGCGAGTTCGCGGACAGGGGCTTCGAACTCGTCATGGGCGACGCGTTCGGCTCCGAGGAAGCGGTGCGGCGGGTTGCGAAAGACTATCCGAGGGTCGCATTCTGTTTCGGCTCGGGGCTGGGGCCGGTTGAGCCGAACTTCTCTGTGTTTGATGATTGGATCCATGAGCCCGCATACCTGTGCGGGCTGATTGCAGGCAAGCTCACAAAGTCAAACGTGATCGGCGTGGTCGGCGGGTATTCGGTCCCCGAGGTCAACCGCATCATCAACGCCTTTATCACCGGAGCGAAGGAAGTCAATCCGAAAGCCTCGATTAAGGTGGTTTTCATCAATTCGTGGTTCGATCCACCGAAGGCAAAGGAGGCCGCCATTGCCCAGGTGGCTCTGGGGGCTGACGTGCTCTTCGCAGAGCGCTATGGCGTCATCGAGGCGGCGAAGGAGAAGGGTGTCGTCGCGTTCGGCAACATGCTGGATCAATCGTCGCTCGCTCCAAACACCGTGGTCACCTCCCCCGTCTGGGATATGTGGCCCACGGTTGAGCACGTGATCAAATCGGTGAGGGGAGGCACCTATGTCGCAATGGATTACGCCGAGTGGTCAATGATGAAGAAGGGCGGCGCATGCCTCGCCCCGTACCACGAGTTTGAAACCAAACTTTCACCTGAAATCAAAACGATGGTCGAGAAGAAAACGGGCGAAATCATGAACGGCCTCTTCAGGGTCCCGATCAACGAGAAGATACCGGTGTCAGACTGAAGAAAGATTCATTAAATACGTGGTCTCGATTCTGCCCAATCCGAGTATGAGAGGGTAAAGTAATGCAAGAATAGATTCGCTGGGGGTGTATAGGTTGATATTAAAAGGATATACGCCTTCACCACTTAATTATGACGCAGGATTCAGGTTACGGCCCCTCTACAGATTCAAATAGCCCCGGTGATCACAAACTCCGCGCCTTCTCCCGTGCCAGCGCCATCGCTTTTTCTATCGCCGCCCCCGCGACCGTAGGGCCCGCTGCGTCCATGGGCTGAGCGATCACAAATGTGATATCGGTGATGCCGACGAATCCGAAGACCGTGCGCAGGTACGGCTCCTGGAAATCGTAATTGTGTAAGGGGCTCTCCGGCCGGTAGTCGCCACCCCGGCTCGCAATGACCACCATTTTCCTATTTTTCGCCAGGCCCTCGACCCCCTCTGCCGTATATCGGAAGAGATACTTCGGCTGGAGGATGACGTCTATGTAGTGTTTGAGGGGGTAGGGGATGCTGAAGTTCCACATCGGCGTGCTGAGGAGGTATCCGTCAGCCGAGAGGAAGCGCTCGATGTGTCGGATGACATCTCCCCAGGCACTTTTCAGGTTGCCGGTGAGATCTTTCCCGCCGAGCAGTACGTATTTCCCCTGGACGACCGGCACGCTGAGGGGAGGAAGGGGCTCGGTGAAGACATTGAGCTCGTCTATCAGGCATGACGGCTGCTTTTCCCGAAATGCGTCCAGGAACGCGCGGGATACCTTGAGCGTCCTGGAATCTTCACCGCGTGGGGCGGCAACGATATGTAGCAATTTTTTCATCTGGCATCTCCTTTTTAATTTGATCAGTGATAGCTGAGTTATTTATAACATAACTCCCCCCTCGCCACACGTTGTTCTTAATATTCTCTCAGTTCGAGCGTGATGAATCCTGCGAGCCGCGCCCCCTCGGCATCATACTGGGCGAATATATCCTTGCCGAGTCTCTTGAGAGGAAGGAGGCGGGCGATGGGGCCGCCTGTGACGGCGGCGGTGCTTTGAGATGGGCGCGATATCCGGGGTATGCCTTCTATCCTCCGGGCCCATTTGAGGAGCTCGGGCATTGCCTGGCACAATCCGGCGAGGGCGGCGCTCCTTGAGATGTTCTCCTCGACGCTCGCGGCTTTTATCACTTCTTCAAGGCCCTCTTCCCTCTCTTTTGCCGGTATGCCCAGGACCTCCGCCGTGTAAAGCAGGGCGTCGCCGCCGCGGATAGGGACCATCTCCGCGACACGGCATACCCTGTCCGGGCCGAACCTGTCCATGAGATGCCTGATCGCGCTGCCAGGGTTGGGGCATTTGATCGCCAGGTTAGTGAAGTTGTGAAGCCCCGGTTCGGCGTTCAGATCGGGAGGGGGATCGCTGAGGCCCAGGAGACAGGCGGCGGCGCTCCGCCCCGCGCGGCCTTCAACAAGAGCGACCTTCTTTTTTGACCTGTGAAAATACGAGGCCAGCTCCGCGGCCGCCAGCAGGTAACCGGCCAGGCCGGCCTCTCTTATCAGACGCTCCTCAGACCTGAACAACCTTGCCCAGGAAGCCCTGTCCGCCGGCGGCACTTTTCCCTCGATCGCCCGCAGACACAGGCCGGAGAGGTGATTGATGTCTTCTTCCGCCGAGCCGAGCATTACCGGGGGGGATTCGATCCCGCCATGGAGGCGAACCCGGCACTTCTCGGCCACTTCCATGGTATTGCGTATATAGGCGGAGTCAAAGCCGAGAGAGAGCATCTCCTGCTCGCTCTTCAGCCATATGCTTTTGGTCTCGACGCTGAAATCGCTTATACTGCCGTAGCGGCTTTTTATTATGATATCGTGCGCTATCCAATCCTCCGGGTAGGGGTAGTGGACGTCGTTGGTGATAACCGGCTTCAGTCCGTAGCGCGGGACAAGCTCCAGTATCCCCGCGTTGGATATTTTCTGGAGCTCGTAACCGATGCTCATCATTTCTGGATGGAAGTCTTCTCCGAAAATGTCGAGGTAGCGTCTCAGCTCCCTCTCGCCGGCCTTCATCCCCTCGCGTATGATCTTCAGAGGGAACGAGCCGTAGTAGCAGCCGTTTAGGCACACCAGCCCCTCGTGGTACTTTTCAAGGAGGGCCCAGTCAACGAGACCGCGCTGGCCCTGGAAACAGTTATTGGTCCAGGACTCGCTGATCAGGCTGACCAGATTGCGGTGTCCGGCATCGTCCCGGGCCAGAAGGATCAGGTGATTGCGGTGGGTGTCGCCGCTTTCGATCGTCCTGGCGGCGTTTTCAACGAAGTTGCACTCGCAGCCGAGGATCGGCCGCATGTTCCTCTTGAGGCAGGCCTCAAGGAAGATTGGGTGCAGGGCAAGCTCTCCGTGGTCGGTGATTGCCATGGCCGTCAGCCCCAGCGCGGCCGCGCGGTCGAGCCCCTCATCGACGGAGAGCACGCTGTCGGAATAGGAGCCCCAGAAGTGGTTGTGGAGGTGGGTGAAACCCGTGACTCGTGACTCGTGGCTCGTTTCTCGTGATGCGTGCCGCACTAGCGTCATGGTGCGTCCTCGGGGAGGCTTTCAGCGTGCGCGGGGACGACTGACGGTACCTGCCGGTGAGAGGGGCGCGCACCGCCTCACTCGCGTTGAGCATCGGGCTGTCCGGTTTCCTCCAACAGGGTTTCCGCTTCACCCGCGGCGAGGTCATCGCCTTCCCCTGCCGGGAGCGACGCGATCTCGATCCCCTTCTGCTGGCGGAGCTCGTCGATCTTTCTGAGGGGGCGCTCGAGGGCGTTGCGCCTCGTTGACATGAGCGCCTCGTACTCCTTCTCGGCCTCGAGGATTCTTTTCCCCATTTTGTCCATCCCCTCGGTGAATTTGCTCCACTGGGAGAGGAAGGTGCCGAGGAGCGAGAGGATCTGGGCGGTTTTCTGCTCGAGGTTGAAATTCTCCACCGCCTGGCGGATCACGGCGAGGATGGCGTAGAGGGTTATGGGCGAGCAGAGCACCACCCGCTTCTCCATCGCCCGGTCGATCAGCTCAGGCGCCTTTTCATGGATGAACGCGTACACCTGCTCGTTCGGTATGAACATGAGCACGTAATCGAGGGTGCCTCCAGCCGGATCGATGTATTCCCTGCCCGTGAGCTCCTTGACGCGGTTCTGCACGTCCCTGATAAAGTGCGTTGCGGACCGCTCCCTGTCCGCGTCTGTTTTCGCTGCCACGTAGTGCATGTAGTTGTCCAGCGGGAATTTCACATCCATGTTGACGACCATCTGCTGCGGCAGGTAGAACGTGAAGTCCGGCCTCCCCGCGGCTCCCTCGATCTGCTTCTGTTTGCGGTACTGGATCCCCTCGATGAACCCCGCCATGCGCAGCACGTCCTCTGCCATCCGCTCTCCCCACTGCCCCCGCTGCCGGCTGCTCGAGAGCGCCGTGGTGAGCTCGACCGTGGTGTGCTCGAGCTTTGCGGTGAGCTCGCCGGTGGCCCTGAGCTGGTTCACAAGCGCCCCGTACTGCTGGCTGCGCTCTTTCTCAAAATCCTTGAGCAGTGCGCGCACCCGCTCCATCTCCTCGGTCATGGATTTGAGGTTCTGGTCGATGAGCTTTTTCTTGCCCTCGAGATCCTTTTCTCCATCCTTGACGTGAGTCTGGAGCGTCTGCGCGGCAAGCTTGAGAAACTCGTTCACGCTGCGGCCGAGGGCCTCCTGCGAGAGGATGGCGAACGAGCCCTTCACCCGCTCCAGGATCGCCTCGAGCTCCCTGGACTTCTCTTCCTGCGACCGGCCCATGAGCTCGGCGGCAATTCGCGCGCTCTTTGTCCGCCAGAGGTGCGAGAACCCGAGGGCGGTCACGATACCCGCGGCGACGGCGAGGATAAAAAACCATATGTACTGGGGCATGGCGGAACTCCGTGTAAAATCAGGGATAGTATACCATATCCTATGGCCCTGTCCTGTTTTTGTAAGGATTAGATACGCGGTCGCGCGACGAGGTCGGTGCATGGACGATTGCCGCAACCCCACGTTGCGGCTGGAGTTATGTATGGTATATAATGACTACTGCAATCCAGTACATCGGGAGGGAGCCAGTATGAATATGTTACGCGTGGCGACGAAATGGTCACTTGCCACCTTTTGCCTTCTCACCCTCGCTTCCTGTGCCGGCGGTCGGGCGATGTCCGGCTATTATCGGAATCACCCGGAGATGCAAAAACGCCTGCTCCAAGTGAGGGCAATTTACGTGGAGCGTGTTCAGGGCGCGAGGGATGATGAGGAGTCGATGAAGATGAAGGAATGCCTCGTGGACGAACTCCAGAGGAAGGGGAGGGGCCGATTCAGATTGGTGGGCGGAGTGGAACAGGCTGATGCGGTGCTCCAGGCCGACATGAAAGAAGAACTCGGTCCGGTGGCGACCGATACGCCGCTCCCGTTTGACCTCGAAGCGAAGATTACCTTGGAGGATAAGGTCTATGTGAGGATGCGGCTTGTGGATCCCACATCAGGGCGTTTGATCTATAAAACGGATACCGAGGAGCTCGCCGAATTTAATGCGGATTCGATTGAAAAGGCAGCGCACACGGTCATCAAAAACCTCGTGAGGGAGATTGAGCTTGCGAGGCAGGCGTCGCAGATGTAATCCACTGCCCCCGCATTTCAATAAAATTAGCACCTGATTAACCTGATTACTCTGATAAGTGGAAATTCAGGGTTACTCAGAGAAGTCAGGTGCAAAAAATAAGTCGCAAAGCTCACGTGTCAATCCGTGGTGCATCGTGTTCTGGCAGGCGTTGGTCTGCATTGCCTTCCACGAGAGTTAGTTCAGGGGCTCCCCCTCGCGTTTCGATGCGCGCGCGCCCGGTTTTCCCCGATGCTGAGTGCCCGATCGCGCGCGCAGCGCCTCGATGATGCGCCCGTGGATTCCCCCGAAAGAGCCGTTGGACATGATGAGGAGGACATCCCCTGCCGTGAGCTCAGCCTCGATCGTGCGGAGGATATCATCAACGTTCTCGATGACGCGCGCGTTGATTCCCCTCCCGCGGAGATCGGCGACGAGCTTTTCCGGTGAGAAGCGGCATTCCGGTTCGATCTGCTCCGGATGGTACACGCCCGCCACGATGACGCGGTCAGCCTTGAGGAAGGCGCCGGGATAATCGTTCTGGAAAAAGCTCCTGCGGCTTGAGTTTGTACGCGGTTCCCATACTGCCCAGAGCCTCCGCCCCGCGTAGCGCTCCTTGAGCGCGGCGATCGTTTCGCGTACCTCGATGGGGTGGTGCGCGAAGTCGTCGATCACGACGATGTCATCGACGACGCCGCGGACCTCCTGCCTCCGCTTGACTCCCTGATAGCTCATGATCGCGTCACGGATACTGCCGGGGGAGACTCCCAGACCGTGCGCGGCCGCGAATGCAGCGGCGGCGTTGAGGGCGTTATGCCTTCCGGCGAGTGGAGAGTCTATCGTAACAGTTTCGCTCCCGTCAGCGAGTATCGTGAACGATGCGCCGCTGCCCGCACTGTGATAGTCCGCGATACGCCATTGTGAATCATCGCGGAATCCATACCATTCAACCGGCGCTACGCTCGCACGCGCGCAGACCTCGCGGACGCGGGGATCGTCCCCGCACGCGATGAGGCGGCCGTTGGGGGGGATGAGCGCCGCGAAGCTCGCGAAGGCGTCCTCGCAGGCAGCGATGCCGCTGAAGATATCGGCGTGGTCGAAATCGATGCTCGTCAGGATGCCGACGTGAGGCCGGTAGTGGAGGAACTTCGGCGCGCGATCGAAGAAGGCGGTATGGTACTCATCTCCCTCGACGACAAAGTGCCGCCCGGCTCCCCGCGCGCTGCTGGAGTCGAAGTTGCGCAGGACGCCGCCGATGAGGAAGCCGGGGGAGAGACCCGCGTGGTGGAGCATCCAGGCGATGAGGGAGCAGGTGGTCGTCTTCCCGTGCGTCCCCGCGACTACCACGCTGGTCCGCTGTACGAGGTACATCTCCTCGAGCGCCTGCGGGAATGAGAGGTATCTCAACCCCCGGCGCAGTGTTTCTCCAACCTCGGGATTGTCGCTCCGCACCGCATTCCCGATGATCACCAGCTCTGTATCCGCGCTGATATGCTCCGGAGTGAATCCGTTCTTTATCTCAATGCCGACCTGCTCGAGGAGAGTTGACATGGGAGGATAGCAGCTCGCGTCGGAGCCGCTCACTTCGTGGCCGCTCGCCCTGAGGAGTTGCGCGAGCGAGCCCATCCCCATGCCGCAGATCGCGCTTAAGTGAATTTTCATATTATATATTTACACCCCTATTTCTGAAAAATTATGCTTAGCTGAGGCGGGATGGAATAAAGCAATTTATTTCCAACCATATCATCAATTTGATTAAAAAAGGGAATTTCTGAATAATCAAATAAAGTGCTCCCATTAATAATTAAAGCATTCTTCTGCTCAATAGGGAATCAGACCTTCGCGAAGTCCAATTTCGCATGATTTCCCTCCCCTCACCCCGCCAGGCACGATTCAACGATTGCCACTGTCTTCTTTATCCCATCGATCCTGACCCGTACGCCCATGGGAAAGCATATATTTCTCCTGGCGTGTCCCGCGGGGAAATTCGCCAACACGGGGAAGTTGAATTCGAGCGCTGCCTCCAGTACTATTCGCTTAATCTCCGCCCCGTAGCTCTCTTCTTCCCCCTCCCATCCCACAGGCGGAACAAACTGCCCTAGGATCAATCCATTTATCCTGTTGAATATGCCGGCAAGTTTGAGGTGAGAAAAAATGCGGTCAATCGCATAAGGTTTTTCTCCCCTGTCCTCAAAAAATAGGATCTTCTCCTCCATGAGAGGCGCGTACACAGTCCCGAGGAGGATAGAATAAATTGAAAGGTTACCCCCTATCAGCTCTCCCTCTGCATTTCCCGGGCACAGAGCCTCTATCCCGCATGCAGGCAGTTCTCCCCATGGACTTTTACGGCCGAGAGACTCGAAGACAAAACTTACCGCACCAGCGTCCATCCTGTCCAGTTCGGTCACAAGGGGGCCATGGAAGGTGACGAGATCGCACATCTTCTGGAAGTAAGTATGGAGTGCCGTGATATCGCTGTAGCCCATGAAGATCTTGGGGTTCCTCCGGATCGTCGCGGCGTCGAGCAGCGGGAGTATCCGCTGCGAGCCGTAGCCGCCGCGCGCGCAGAAGATCGCGCTGATGGTGCGGTCGGCAAAGAGGCGGTGCAGCTCGTCCGCCCTCCGCTCGTCGGTACCGGCGAGGTAACCGCTGCGCGAAAAGATATCGGGGCAAAAGGAGGTGCGATAACCCGCGTCGTGGATGCGGCGTATGCCGCGGTGGAACGCCTCCTCCTCAAACGCGCTCGCGGGCGCTGCGATTCCTATGGTGTCGCCGGGCCGGAGCCGTGGCGGTTTAATCGCGCTGGTCATGGTGTGTGGATAGTGATAAGATAAGCCTCTCGGCCGGTTCCCCTTCGCGTCGTACGTGGCGTTTAAATTTTCAACGCATCATCATAGTGATTTGCCATGCCGCAGTCAAAGGAAAAGAGGATTGAGCGTTTTTTAAGGAGCAGATCGGCCGCGCCCGAGCCGCTCCAGCGCCTCAGGGGGGATGCATCTCTTCGCTCATTTTACAGAATCAGTTACCGTGGGGGGACGGCGGTCATGATGGTGCGTGACGAGCTGCAGCCTGACGAAGACCGGTCGTTCACCGATGTGAGAGACCACCTGGCCGCGTGTGGAGCTGCGGTGCCCGAGATCTACGAGTATGATGAGGGAAATGGCGTGATCCTCATGGAGGACTTCGGCGACCTCACCCTCGAGGAGAGACTGAGGGGGGCGGACGAGGAGACGTTCACCCGTTTCTATCGCATCGCGATCGAAGAACTGCTCACCATACATATCCTCGGCACCAGCCTCCGGCGTGAGTGTGTCGCGCGTCACCGATCATTTGACCGGAAAAAGCTGATGGAGGAGCTTGATTTTTTTCTCCTGCATACCGTGGAGGGGTTGTACCGGGCGAAGCTGGAGGAGGACGAACGGGAGGCGATCCGCGAGGGGTTCTCCATTCTCGCTACTCGGCTCGCGGCGTTCCCACGCGTGCTCAACCACCGCGACTACCACAGCCGCAACCTCATGGTGGTGGATGGCGCGCTCAAGATAGTTGATTTCCAGGACGCCCGCATGGGGCCCTGCCAGTACGACCTCGCGTCGCTGCTCAGGGATTCCTACACGGTGCTGGAGGGGTCGCTCCGTCGCCAAATGGTCGAGTACTATCTTCGCGAGAGTGCGGAGCGGGGGATGGCATGGCATGACAGGGAAGTGTTCCTCGACCGTTTCGACCTCGTGAGCCTCCAGCGGAACCTCAAGGCCTGCGGGACGTTCGGGTACATGGCGGTGGCGAGAGGCAATGATTGCTACCTCGCCTGCCTCGAGCCGACGTTCGCGTACGTGAAGGAGAATGCGCAGAGATTTGATTTCATGGGGGAGTGCGTGCGGCTCCTCGCGCGCCATATTCCGCTGCTGCGGTAGGGCACGCCGCGCAGCCCGTGGTGCGTGAAAATGACACGGTGCGCGTCGCACCTCGCAGGGAGAATGCGTAATGTGAAAGCGATGGTCCTTGCCGCCGGCCTCGGCACGCGCCTCAGGCCGTTCACTAATGAGCTCCCCAAGCCCCTCCTCCCGGTCGCGAACCGCCCGCAGATTGAGTTCGTCCTGGAGCTGCTGCGGCTCTCGGGGGTGAGCGACGTTATCATCAATCTCCATCACCTCGCCGAGCCGGTGCGTTCGCGCCTCGGCTCCCGCTACCGCGCGCTCCTCCACATCGACTATTCTGCCGAGACAGAGATACTGGGGACGGGGGGAGGGTTCAAGAAGGTCGAGGATTTCTTTGACGAGGATCCGTTCATCCTGATCAATGCGGATACGCTGATGGACATAGATCTCGCGCGCGCGATCCGCCGGCACGTCGAATGCGAAGCGGCGGCGACGATGGTGGTGCGGGAGTGGGAAGAGGGGGCGGGTTTTGGCCGGGTTGAGATGGATGGAGAGGGGAGGATCAGGCGCATGCTCGAGAGGGTACCCGGGGAAGGGCTCACTCCGGTCATCTTCACCGGCGTTCACGTGCTCAGTAGAAAAATATTCGACTATCTCCCCGAAGGTCGCTTCTCATGCATCAACAGGGATGGCTACAGGGCAATGCTCGAAGCGGGTGAGCGCGTGTGCGGCTTCCAGGCGAGCGGCTACTGGAGGGATATCGGAACGCTCGCGAGCTACTTCGACGCCACTATGGATTTCATCCACGGGAGGATGCCCGCCCATTGTGAGCGTCTGGTGGCGTTGGGGAGAGAGACGGATTATGGAGCCGCGATGCCCGGGATTGAGTTCATCCCGCCGGTCATCATGGGTCGGGACTGCCAGATTGAGAGGGGCTGCAGGATCGGGCCGGCGGTCGTCCTGGGGGATTGCTGTCGCGTGGGCGGCGGCTGCAGGTTGGAGAGGGTCGTGGCCCTGCCCGGCGCGGTGTTCCAGGGGGGCGAACTGGTGAACGGATGCATCAGGTCAGAGAGGGCGTCAGTGAGCGTATGAACACGCGGGTGTGACCGGGGCGCAGGCGGATAGCGGGGGTAGTGGATGAGCGATGAGCGCACGAGAGGAATCGAAAAAGACCGCCGCCTCGTCGCCCTCTGTGCTACGGGGGATGAAGCATCATGGGATTGTTTCCTGGATGAATACGGAGCCCTCATCTACCGCATCATCGGGAATTACCAACGAAAGCAGCAGGAGGTGCGCGAGCTCTTTATCTATGTCGTTGAAAATCTCTGGAGTGGCGGAGCGCGGAGGTTGCGCGCGTGGGAAGGCCGGTCCAGATTTTCAACGTACCTCGCCGCGGTTACCGCGCGCCTCTGCATTGATTATTTCAGGGGGCGCCTGCACCGGGAACGGGCACGATATGAGCCATTGGACGAGGATGAACCC
The DNA here is from genome assembly GCA_026392035.1 of Candidatus Auribacterota bacterium. Lineage (NCBI taxonomy): Bacteria > Pseudomonadati > Candidatus Auribacterota > Candidatus Auribacterota bacterium. The sequence continues at coordinate 14,479 of JAPLCX010000074.1, forward strand.
TCGCCGGTGTCCCGTGCGGGTATAGGCCGGGGAGGACGGGCGGGAGCGCCGCGCCCTGTCGTGCAGCGAGAGTGCGGTGAGATCCTGATGAATTGCGTGGGGCGCCTCGCTGAAGATGAGCGCGATATCGTGACGTTGTTCTACTGGCAGGGGCGACGGTACGCCGAGATCGCGTCGCTCATGGGAATCCCGGTGGGCAGTGTGGGGAAGAGGCTCCTCAGCGCGCGCGGGAGGATCCATCGGATGCTCGTCCGGAGCGGCATAAAAAATATTGCAGATTTACTGGAATAAAAGAGTGGCGCAATCCGTCCCATACTATGGGAGGAAAACATGATGAAATGTCCTGATCGGAAGGTACTGGCTCGATTCTGTGATGGTGAGGCAGTCGTGTCCAGAGATGAGTTGCGCAAACACGTGGAGGGCTGCGCGCGCTGTCGAATAAGGGCCCGGCAGCAGGATCAGCTAGGGATGCTGATGGAAGCTGCATTGAAGAAGCGGGCGCGATCGATGGTGAAAGAGTCTATCCCATGCCCCTCCGCTGAGGAGGTCGCGCTCTACATCGAGGGGGGTGTGCCTCTGTATCGGAAGAAACAGCTCATCCAGCATTTCTGCGCCTGCCCTGCCTGTGCCAGGGCCGCGCTCGACGCCGCGCGGGCCGGCGGCAGGATTTCACCGCCTCTCCCCGCGGCTCTTGTGCGTGAGGCGAGGGCGGTGTACAAGAAAGGGCATGATAAGTGAGCCGGAGAATAGCTCTTTTTCAATCGTGCCTGGCATGCGGCCCATGGAGGTGGGCGTGCGCCGTGGAAGGGGGGCTGGTCCCGGACCTGAATAAAAAGGAAGTTTTAATGTAAAAATAAAGGAATAAAATCCGCGGTCACCTCGTCTAATGTAGTGAAAGGAGGTGCCGCATGGAAACAACCGTTGCGGTAGGGGCTCGCATCGAGCATCGAACATACGGGATCGGTAACGTGCTCGGCCTCAGCGAGAAGAAGGAGGTCATCCGTATCAGATTTGAAAAGGCGGGCGTCAAGGAGTTGCCGTACCCCTGCCCCGATCTGGTGCGAACCGTTTCTCCGGAGGGTGCCGCTGGTGAAAGGGTCCTGAGGATGCATTTTGACGGGGCATCGCGCAATGGCCCGGGGTGCCGCTGGGTGCTCCAATTCTCAGGTGCGCCGGTATTTTCGCTCGTGCAGGGAATACACACGTGGGCCACCAACAAGGCGAAGCTCAATGGGGCATCGGTGAATCTCAAGGCGATCGAAAAGCAGGGGATGGAGCTGCGCATCAGCGGTCAGGGAAGGGACGGACGGTGCCGCTGGTGCCGCACCTTTCGCTCGGGTTTAAAGACAGCGGTTCTCAGGGGCTATGGCAGCCGGGCATTCGCCCTGGATGGATCATGTGTGTTCGATCAGGCATCGGGCGGTGCCGCGGGCGATTCGGGGAGGAAAAACTCTGCTGGGCCTATCTGCTCACCCACGACAGGTAGATCTGAATTTTGCGCACCATCGACGGGGAAGGGACGGGTCGGCGCCGGCAGACAGGCAATGGTCAAGGGCGACAACCGGGGCCAGGCAGGGCCGGGTGGCAGTGCTGGAGGGAGCGAAAAAGTGGAGCCCCGAGGGCAAGACCGCGGCAGCACTTGATACGGTGAGGGTTTTAGCGGGGCGGAACCCCGCACCGAAGGCCTGGCGGCCTAAGTCTCCATTCATCCGCAGGCGTGCCCGTGGCCTTCTGGTGCGGGGGTAAAACAAGACGCTCCATTCTGATTATTCATACAACATCAGCGGATAAAGGGGTGTAACCACTGAGGTAACTGAATTCACTGAAATTATGGTAACTGCTCAGGAGCCAGAATTCAGGAGTCAGGAGCCAGGAGTTAGAATGAGGACGACGGCGGCGACATTTGAGGACTTGGGCTACGGCGATGTTTCCGAGTTAATGCAGTTACTCGAAGAGGTCAGTAAGCTCCTGGAAGCTTATGCGCGATCCATTCTGGATTCTGGCTTCTGACTACCTGAGTAGTTACGAAATATGTTCAGTATTTTCACTGATGTGAGAGGTGTAACCGCAGATTGCGCGCCAGCCCCGCCGGAGGCGGGCAAGCTGCCGGTTTACCCGCTAGGGGCGGGAAGGGATTGGGCCGGTTGTGTGATAGACGTTTCATCACGGAGGTCGCGGAGACCACGGAGTCAGGGGATAGATTATCTGAAATAACCACTGAGAGCACTGAATACACTGAGACAAAAAGAAATGATTCTTCGGTGAATTCAGTGTCCCTGCCCGCCGGCAGGCAGGTTCAGTGGTTTAAAAGTAACGCTCAATGGAAAGAACAACCAAGAAGAACGTATGGTATCTGGCCGTATCCGCGGTCGTGAGTTGCGCGATCTTCGCCTACCTCTTTACCATCGTGCGCCCGGCGGAGATCGTCAACTCTATCAGGAATGCCGCGCCTGCAGGGATATTCGCTTATATGGCCGTGGGCCTTGCCTCAACCGTGCTGAGGAACATGAGATATCTCACGCTCATGCGGGCATCGGAAACGGACATTCCGATCAGCGGCGGCCAGATGTTCCTCGTGACTCTCGTGAGGAATCTTTTCGCCGATCTCCTCCCCGCGAGGGTGGGTTCGCTGATCTACGTCGTGATCCTCAATGCCCGATTTGGGTTCCCGGTCGAAATTGGAACCTCTGTCTGGGCCATTGCCTTTGTCCTCGATCTGGTCGTCATGGTCCCGCTCATCGCAATCGGAGTCATGGTCGTGGGCGCGGCGAGGCTGGGAATATCCACCGGTGTGCTCGCCGCTGTCGCGTCGCTCTTCTTCGTTACGACTGTCGCGGCGCTGTCGTATCTGCCGCGCCTCATGAGATGGGGCGGGAGGCTCGTCGTGCGGATCGCGCCGATGTGGCGGAAGGCAGCCGCGGTGAGGGAGAAGCTCGATCTCACGGGGGCGCAGATCAGGGCGATCTACCATAGGGGGGTTCTGTGGCGGGTGATCGTTCTCTCCTTCCTGGTCCGCATCCTCAAGTACGGTTGTATTGCCTTCTTGGTCTTTGCGATTCTCAATCCGGTTGATCCGGACACCTACACCATGCGCGCGATCGGCTACTGGCCGGTGTTCCTCGGGTCCTCGCTGGCCGAGCTCTCCGCGAGCACGCCGCTCAGCGGCATCGGCGGCTTTGGCCTCTATGAGGGAGTCTGGACG
>JAPLCX010000075.1 GCA_026392035.1 Candidatus Auribacterota bacterium
CGCTGACTGTTACGTGCGGATGTGACGATCGAGGCAGGAATAAATCCTGCGTGTGGATAGACGGCGTGCCCTTTTCTTGCTATACATTGACACAGTGATGGTTATGGCGGGTTATCATGGGCTAAGTAAGCGCCATTCAGGACTGGCCCTGATTTTTTCATACCGAATCCGAGGCGCGCGCCCCTTGAGATCGCGCGCGTTCGTGTGTATAATGCGGCGGGGATTCTACTCTCGATGAGCACTGCTGACAGCGAACTCTGGCGGCGCGCCCTGAACGCAATCCCGGGAGGAGTCAATTCACCTGTCCGGGCATTCGGCGCCGTGGGCGGCGAACCGTTCTTCGTCGCCTCAGCGCGCGGGAGCAGGCTGCGCGCCACGGATGGCCGCGAACTCCTGGACTATGTCTGCTCCTGGGGGCCGCTCATACTCGGCCACGCGCACCCGGTCGTCCTCGCCGCGCTGGAAGAGGCGATACGGCGCGGGACGACCTACGGCGCTCCCACGCCCGGCGAGGTGGCGTTTGCCGAGACGATCATAAAGGCGTTCCCTTCGATCGAGAAGGTTCGCCTGACAAGTTCGGGGACCGAGGCGGCAATGTCGGCGATCCGCCTCGCGCGCGGCTTCACCGGGAGAGACAGAATCATCAAATTCGCCGGCTGCTACCACGGACACGCCGACGGCCTCCTCGCCAGGGCGGGGTCAGGGATGGCCACATTCGGTATCCCCGACAGCGCCGGCGTGCCGTCGTCTTTCGCCCGTGAGACCATCGTCCTCTCCTACAATGACCCGCGCGCCGTGGAATCCACCATGGGGAGGGAAGGCGACTCCATTGCATGCATTATTGTCGAACCGATCGCCGGGAATATGGGGGTTGTTCCCCCCCTGGAGGGCTTTCTCCAGAAGCTCAGGGAGCTGACGTGCACGCACGGCACCCTGCTTATTTTTGACGAGGTCATCACAGGTTTCCGCGTCGCCTACGGCGGCGCGCAGGAGCTCTACGGCGCCACTCCCGACCTCACCGTGCTCGGCAAAATCATCGGCGGAGGCCTGCCCATAGGAGCATTCGGCGGACGGAAGGAGGTCATGGAATTCCTCGCCCCTGAGGGCCAGGTCTACCAGGCGGGCACGCTGTCAGGAAACCCCCTCGCGGTGGCGGCGGGAACGGCGACACTCGCCCTCCTCTCACCTCAGAAGCTGTACGCGCAGCTTGAAGAAAAGACGGCACAGCTCGCCGAGGGGCTCACGCGCGCATGCCGGGAGGCGGGGATTCCCTGTTTTGTCTCGCGCGTGGGCTCGATGTTCACCCTTTTCTTCCGCGAGGGCCCCGTCACCGACTGGGAGTCGGCTCAGCAGTCCGATCCCACACGGTACGCGCGCTTCTTCCACGCGATGCTCGACCGTGGCGTGTTCTTCCCCCCCTCGAAATTCGAGTCCTGCTTCCTCTCCGCCGCGCACACCGACCGCGACATCCAGATGACCATTGCCGCCGCCCGGGAATCTCTCCCCGCCATCAAATAAATTTAGGGATTCTTCTCATCTTATGATTACTGTTTCACCACGGAGGTCACGGAGATTTTTAAAACAGCAACAACAGTTTCTAGTTTCTCGGGCAAGAAATAATCCGTGTTTATCTGTGTGCATCTGTGTCTATCTGTGTGAATCTGTGTCACACGTCAATCTCTGTGCTCTCTGTGGCTACTTGAATTTTGGTTGCGTCCCCGCATGCGGGGCCGCGCCGTGTCCTCCGTGGCAAAACGGTACATCCTTTCATTGATATAAGCGCCGTCAGCGCGATGGTGACCGGCAGGAAGAAGAGGGCCTGCTCGGGCCAGAAGAGCCCCGCCCACCAGCTCTTCCAGGAGAACGGGAACAGCCAGAAATATATCGGCGCAACCTGATCCTGGAGAGAATCGAGCGCGAGGTGCAACGCCACGCCCGTACACAGAGCGAGGAAACATGCTCTCCTGATCTCCCGCGCAAAAAGCATGCTGATCGCGGAGCAATAGCACAGGCATACGACGGGCGAGTGCATGGGAACGACAAACCAGTAGGCAACAGGAAAGAGAATATGGAACGGGCGCGAAAAGAGGTCGGGCAGAATCGCCCCCAGTGCGAGGAGGGGGAAGCAGGTGAGGCGGAATAACCGCCGCGCGATCTGCGCGATGCAGAGATGCGTGATTAGATCAGGCATGGTTGAACAGGGTTGAGGGTTGGGGGTCGAGGGTTGCGAGCATATCCGCCATCATCGGGAGCTGGATAAGATGCATAGAGTGCCTCATCCCCCACACACAGTCACTGGCCGATGTTATCCGACGACTGGATCACACTCAGCCTCCCTGCCTCCTCGGTCACCAGGATGCACTCCGTGGACGGCAATCGTCTGACGAGCTGGAGCCCTTCGTCCTTCCCCAGCACCACCAGCGCCGTCGCCAGCGCATCCGCCGTCGTACACGAGCGTGAGATCACCGTCGCGCTGATGACATCGCTGTCGGCAGGCCGGCCGGTGCGAGGATCAAATATGTGGCTGTACCGCTTCCCGCTCTCCACGAAAAAATCCTCGTAGTCGCCCGACGTCGCCACTGCCCTGTCCGAAAGCTCGAGTACGGTCAGGGCCCCTCCCCCGCGGGGATGGCGGACCCCCACCCTCCAGGGCGTTCCGCCGGCGCTCGTCCCCATACAGTAGCAATCCCCCCCTATATCCACGAGGGCGCCGCGCGCGTTCATTTCCCTTAAAACCTTGATCGCCCTGTCCACCGCGTAACCCGCGGCAATACCACCCAGGTCGATCTTCGTCCCCTCCTTGAGGAACCTCGCGAAATGGCGCCCGTCCGCCACCCTCAGTGAGATGTCTGAGCCATCGCCGGCAGGGATTTCAACCCTCTCGGCTGGAGGCACCCTGCGCGCGTGGCCGGTTTTAAAGCCCCAGAGGCGCTCCGCGGGGAGAATACACATATTAAAAGCCCCGCCGGAGAGCCTCGACGACTCGATCGCCGCGGTGAGCACCTCGGAGGTGCGGGCATCAATCGCGAGTTCCTCGCCAGGCGCGTTTCGATTCAGGCGCCCCACATCGCTCTCCGGCTCATAGATGCTCATCAGGCGCTCAACCGCTCTGATCTCGCCGAGGGCGGCAGCGGAGAGACGGCGCATTGCACCGGACATTTTATCAAGCGGCGTCCCCACGAGCGTCACGGTGGCATGGGTCCCCATCGCGGGAGCCGCCGTGCGCCACTCGCGCGGCCTGAAAAGGAAAACAGCCGCGGCCGCGCCCATCACCGTCCCGAGGAGCACCACTCCCACCCTCACGCGCACACCCATGCTCGCCCCCGTCTAGACATGCGGGGCCCGCGACACTGCCCCATCGCCACATTGCTTGTTGGCGCTCCGCCAGCGACATGCTAGAATCTGTCCTTTCAGTCGTGCGGAATCAGCGCCACTGACCTGACATTATGACTTCTGTACACGAAGCGCTCGCATTTATTCTCAATCATACCACAGAGGGGCCCGGAACCGTAGTGCCTACTGAAGAGGCTCTCGGCCTCGTCCTCGCTGAGGATGTGCGCGCCCTGAACGATATTCCCCCCTTCACCAACTCCGCCATGGACGGTTACGCCGTCAGGAGCGCCGATACGCGCGGCGCCTCCAAGAAGCGCCCCATCACGCTCACGCTCCTGGAGACTGTCCCTGCCGGAAGGGTGCCGAAGAAATGTATCCGCACGGGGCGGGCAACAAAAATCATGACAGGGGCTCCCATGCCGCGGGGAGCGGACGCGGTGCTCATCGCGGAGGATTCAGACGAAAAAAACGGCTCCATTCTTTGTTTCGCTGAGGTGCGGCGGGGAGAAAATGTGCGGCGTGCCGGTGAGGACGTGAGGAGGGGAGACCGCGTCCTGCCGAAGGGCACGCTCATCAGGCCTCAGGAGATGGGGATGCTCGGCGCCGCAGGAAGGACGCGGGTACGTGTCATCAGACGCCCGCGCGTCGCCATCCTCGCCACGGGGAGCGAACTCGTCGAGGCGGATCGCACACCCGGCCCCGGCCAGATCAGAAACTGCAACAATTTTTCGCTCATAGGATTGGTCAAAAAATACGGCGCCGAGCCGGTGAACCTCGGCATCGTGCGTGATGACGTAGGCGCGTTGCGCGCACGCATCATTGCCGCCACCTCATGCGACCTCGTCGTCACCTCCGGCGGCGTGTCGGTGGGCGAACACGACCTTGTCAAAACTATCCTCGCCAGGCTCGGCACCGGCGTGAAGTTCTGGCAGGTGCGCGTGAAGCCCGGCAAGCCGCTCGCCTTCGGCCTCGTCAGGGGCACGCCGGTCTTCGGCCTCCCGGGCAACCCCGTCTCGGTGATCGTATCGTTCGAGCAGTTTGTCCGGCCCGCCCTCCTCAAGATGATGGGGCGCACCAAGCTCGCCAAGCCGGTCATCGCGGCAACGTGTGAACGCAGAATCGAGAAACCCACTGACCGCGTCCACCTCATCCGCGCGCGCATCAGACGGCGCGGCGGGAGATACTACGCATCCCCCGTTGGCCCGCAGGGATCGGGGATTCTCACCTCCATGGTGATGGCGGATGGACTCATCATTGTACCCGCGAAAAAAACGGTGGTGCGTGCCGGAGAGATGGTTCGGGTGATGATGCTGGATTGGAGCGAAGAGTAACGCACTGCGTTACACCTTGCGCTTTCAACGTTAGGCTGTGGCCCACATGAACGTAGGCGCTCAAGAGCTCGTGCTCATTTTTCTGGTCGCCCTTCTCCTGTTCGGCCCAAAGCGGCTGCCGGAGATCGCGAGACTGCTCTCAAGGATCGTGCGGGAGATACACAGGGCCTTCGACGAGATCAAGCGGGAGATCAGTGATGACGATAAATTTGATGGGTGAGCGGCTCCATCCTCCCACCGCGCACCATCGCTCACGGAGCCTCCCCGCGGACGTGGGTGCACCATTCGGGCAGGTGATCATTGGATAACTTACTTTCACGGGTTATCAGGGCGGGGCTCATCATCATCCTCATCGCCCTCCCGCTCATCTACTCCAGCCAGACACAGAACTCCTTCGGCACACCCAAGAGGGCATTTTTTCAGATTGCCGTCGCCGCGCTCCTCGTGCTCTTCTCGCTCCAGATGATCGTGACGCCCGCGCGACTGACATCCCGCGGAACGCCGCTCGACATGGTGCTGCTCGCCTGGATCGCCTGGGAGGCCGTCTCGAGCGCACACTCTTGTGACCGCATGGAGAGCATGCGCGAGCTGATCTACTCGGCCTCAACGGTGGCGTTCTTTTTTCTCATCACGCGAAACGTGGGTGAACGGACACAGGCACTCTCGCTCATCGGGGTCATCGTCGCCATGGGGGTGCTCGAGGCCTCGTACGGCATTCCCGAGCGGCTCGGCCTCAAGCTGCTCTATGAAAGCAGAGTCAAGGAAACCCTGTCACAGGCTGAAGTATTGGCCGTGCGGGGGAGCATCCTCGGCACGTTCGGCAACGCCAATCAGCTGGCGAGCTATCTCGTCCTCACCTGTCCGCTTCTGCTCGGCATCATCAGCATGTGCAGGGGAGTGCGCCGCGCGCTCCTGATCGCATCCCTCGCCATTGTCCTCACCTGCCTCACCCTCACCGGCGCACGGGGTTCATGGATAGCCGCTTTCACAGGCCTCTTCGTATTCATTCTCTGGGGCGCCAGGCGAAACCGGAGGGACACCCTGAAGGCCACCGGATTCACACTCCTGCTCTTCGCGCTCGTGTTCATGGCCGTGACGAATTTCAAACCGCAGATCGCCCACGAGCTGACCGGGCGACTCAAGGGATCATTCGCATCATTGAACTACCGGCTCCTCACGTGGAGATTGTCATTGCGCATGATCGCCCATCACCCGCTCCTCGGCAGCGGGCCAGGCACGTTCAAACTCCTCTTCCTGCCCGCGCTCGCCGATTACCTCAGGGGGCTCGACCCCCTGTCCTGCTGGGGCCTCACCGAAAAGATGAACGAGGTCCACAATGAATACCTGCAACTCGCCGTCGAAACGGGTCTCCCCGGCCTCGGTTTCCTCCTCCTCTTCTGCGGCGGGGCGATACATGTCGCATTGCGGGCCCTCCGTAAGCTCCCCCCGTCCGCGGCCATCCTGAGCGCGGCCCTCATGGCGAGCCTCGCCGCCGTGATGGCGGATGCCGCCACCTCCATCTCTTTTCATGTCGTGCCGACCCGGGTTGCCTTCTGGGCAGTTGCGGCGATTCTCCTCTCACTGCCGAATATGTCCAGTGTCCGCCATCCCGCAGAGCTGCGGGCTCGCGCCTCTCCCGCCATTTCTCGCCTCGCCGTGACCCCGTATCTGGCGATATCCCTCATCTTCTCGTACATCACCATTTCCTCCAGCCTGAGAGATATCGCCTTCGAGTACTACTTCAAGATCGCGACAAACCTCACCCACATGGGGCGCTACCATGAGGCGATCCCGTTCTTTCAGGGGGCACTCCGGGTGATGCCATCGTCCGGCCAGGTAAAGTTCTACTACGGCTCCACACTCGTACAGCTCGGCAGAGACGCGGAAGGCGCAGCGGCGCTCGAGGAGAGCAAGAATAATTTTCAGGATATCTACCTGTTCAAGAACCTGGGGCTCGCGTACGAAAGGCTGGGGCAGCCCGAGCGAGCGGTCGAGCAGTATCTCCGGTGGCGGGAGATGGGAATCGCGTCGCACGAGGCGAACAACCGCATCGCCCTCATCCAGTTGCGCCAGGGAAGGGCCCGTGAGGCCGAGGGTCTTTTTAAAGACACCCTGCGCGTGCGCCCCTGGGACTGGGTCGCCTACTCGAGCCTTGGATCACTCTACCTCGAAAGCGGGAGAACTGACGAGGCAATCCGCGTTCTCCAGAATGTGATATGGAAGATTCCTGACAGCTTTACGCTTTACGGTACCGCCCTCCTCAAGGCAGGACGCTATGAGGAAGCCCGCCAGAACCTCCTTCATGCCCTCTCAATGGATCCTCGCTCTGTGAGGGCGCACAACAATCTTGGCACACTGCACCGGAAAACCGCAAAACGGGATGACGCAATTAAGGAGTGGGAAGAGGTGCTCAGAATGGACCCGGACAACATCTTTGCCAAAAGTAACCTTGAGGATATTCGTAAAAAGGGCCGCTAGTAAATTCCCAGTCATTGAGCGGGAATATACAGAGTTGTATACCCCTCGCCCCAGAAACTTCGCTCAACGCAGTCACGTATGGTACAGTGAGCTCATTGCTGATGAAATCTAAAGACACTCTAGGCATACAGGGGATTTCATATGCCGCACCGCGCAGGATATTGTTTCTCGTCTACGGAGTGCTTTTTCTGCTTATAGGATCACTTGTCTCTGTGGGCTTTTTGGAAAAGCATGTAAGTCCAGACGGCCTGATAAACCCTTCCAATCGCATCTCTATCAATTACCTAAGGATCGCCACTATGGTCGCTGGCCTCGTGTGCATCGCCGCAGCGATTTCCAAGAAGCGGGGGGGCCGTCGCCTCCAGCGACTTGACGAATACCTAGTCAAAGTCGGCACCCTCGTCACCGCGGTGCTCCTGTGCAGCCTCATGCTCGAAGGCGGGGTACGGCTCTTCCTCTATGCGAAAGAAGAAACGCTTGTAGGGGCCCTGAAGCATTCACGACCAAGTACCAATGATCCTGAAAAAAAGCTACGGTTGATAGATGTCATTCGGCTATCGGATAACAAGGCACTTATTTACGAATTGATACCGCGCAGCACAGGGATTCTCTTTGGGGCACCAATCGCTATCAATGAGTACGGGTACCGAGGGCGGCCTTACCCTCACGAGAGGCCGGAAAGAACTTTCCGAATCATCGGCATTGGTGATTCTGTTGCGTTTGGCATCGGTGTCGATGTGGAAGATACCTATCTGCGCATCATGGAACGTCTGTTCGTTGAGGCGGGAATCCCCTGTGAAGTGGTGAACCTCGCTGTGCCAGGTTACAACACAGCCATGGAGGTAGAACTACTGGCATGGAAAGGTCTTGCATACAATCCGGATCTCATCATCCTGAGCTTTTGCGAGAATGACTTTTCCCTTCCCAACTACCTGCGGCTTGAACACAGCTTCCTCACATTGAAAAGATGTGTACTCTATGACCTGCTCAGCCGGTATGAGCCCTTTTTCCGAGGGCTCGAGCCTTCCCCCTGGGGGGATGGTCTTGATGCAGACGCTCTGGAACGCATTCCTCATGAATACAGGTATATGGTCGGCCGGGAAGGAGTTTCGCGCGCGTTCAGAAAGCTGGGGAGTATCGCCCAGGCTAGAAATATTCCGGTTATCGTAGAATATTACGATGGCTCCTACGATGGCATTCTCGACGGGAAAGGGTGCCGTGAAAATGATACTCAGTTATTTCTCGAGCGTACCTGTTCGGAATTGGGCTTCTACTATCGCGATTGCACTCAAAACTTGTATGATTACGCCGCGGGATCGCAGAAGCCCTTCCGCGAGATCTTCTGGTTGAAAAGTCGCGACCCCCATCCATCGAGAACCGCTCATCGCCTCATTGCTGAATGCCTCAAGGATTTCATCCTGGCACACGAACTCGCCCGCTCCCACAGCTAAGGCTGATTAACGCAGTCGGGCGGGCGCTGTCCCCGCAGCATCGCGACGAGGTTCATGGCCGCCAGTTCGGTCATTCGCGACCGTGTCTCGAAACTCGCGCTCCCGATATGGGGGAGCAGCACCGCGTTGTCCAGCTCCCTCAGCCCCTCGCACAGCCGCGGCTCTCCCTCATAGACGTCGAGCCCCGCACCCGCGATCCGCTTCTCTCGCAGCGCCCGCACCAGCGCGGTCTCGTCGATGGCGGCCCCCCGGGAGGTATTGATGAGAAATGCCCCGCGCTTCATCAGGGCGAGTTCCCGTTCGCCGATGAGGTGGCGGGTCTCAGGGGTGAGCGGCACGTGCAGTGAAACGAAATCCGACTCCCGCAGGAGGCGATCGAGGTCAGCGCGCGCCGCGCCGAGATCCCTCTCGAGCCCGTCGTTGCGCTCCGGCGAGCAGTAGAGGATTCTCATCCGGAAACCGCGGGCACGCTCGGCGACCGCCGTCCCGATTCTCCCCGCACCCACGATGCCGAGCGTCTTCCCATGCACATCCGCGCCGAGCATGAGCATGATTCCCCACCCCTTGAAAAAACCGGCACGGGTGAAGCGGTCCGCCTCGGCGAGCCGGCGCGCAACCGCAAGGATGAGGGACCAGGTGAGATCGGCGGTGGTTTCCGTGAGGACGCCGGGCGTGTTGCTCACCACGACGCCCCTCCGCGCGGCGGCCTCAAGGTCAATGTTATCGTAGCCAACCGCGCAGTTGGCGATCCCCCTGAGGCATGTCGCCGCTTCTATGACCACGGTATCGATCCTGTCGGTGAGGAGGCAGAGGAGCCCCTCCTTCCCCTCGAGGCGGGAGATGAGCTCCGATTTCGGCAGGACGCGATTATCCTCGTTGATCTCGAAACTGATGCCCTCCCGACGCAGCAGCTCAAGGCCGGCGAACGGGATCGGCTGGCTTATAAAGGCCCTCGGCTCCATGGGCGTGCTATAGCTTTATCTCTTTAAGTATCGCCTTCACAAACCGGATGAAATCTCCCTTGACCCTGCGCGTCGTCTCGATCACCTCAGCGTGGCTCAGCGGCTTGTCCATGACGCCCGCGGCCATGTTCGTCAAGCACGAGATGCCGAGCACCCGCATGTTCATATGCCGCGCGACCGTCACCTCGGGGATGGTTGACATCCCCGCCGCATCGGCGCCAATAATGCCGTAGCCCCTGATCTCCGCCGGCGTCTCATAGGAAGGCCCCGGCGAGGCGAGATACACCCCTTTTTGGAGGCGGATGCCCTCGCGGCGCCCCACCTTTTCTGCGAGGGCGAGGAGGGTTTTATCATAGGCGTAGGTCATGTCGACGAAGCGCAGCCCGAGCTCGTCGGCGTTCTCACCCCTCAGTGGATCCTGTTTGATGTTATTGATATGGTCGGTGATGAGCATGAAGTCACCGACCTTGAAGCTGCGATTGATGGCGCCTGCCGCATTCGTGACAATGAGCGCCTGTGCCCCGAGGAGCTTCATGACGCGCACTGGATAGGTGATATCCATGAGTGAGTAGCCCTCGTAGTAGTGAAAGCGGCCGGACATGGTGACGATCTTTTTACTGCACAGCGTCCCCAGCACAAGCTCGCCGGCATGGCCCTCCACGGTTACCATGGGGAAATGGGGGATACTCTCATACGAGATCCTCACCGGATTCTTGATATCACGCGCGAGGGCTCCCATCCCGGACCCGAGAATGAGCGCGATCTGCGGCTGTATGTCGGTGATCGCGTGGACGTAGTCTACTGATTGCCTCAGGTTTCTGATCATCGCTTTCATAGTGACGGTACCCCTCCTTCTTTCGTTGCGGTATCGCTACCCTGTAGCGTCAACGGGGTGTACATGCTCGATCTCCCCCTCTGCCCCTTCCTCCTCCGCTCTCAGCCTCCCGAGAGAAATACCCTCTCTCCAGAGACAGAGCACGCCGAGGATCGTGATAAACACATACTGCGCGCCGTGTGCGACAATGGCGCACGCGAGGGCAAGGCTGCTCGGGTAGCCGAAGACGAGAAGCGCTGCTTTATACGCAGCGTGAAATGAACCGATATAGCCGGGGATGGGTGCCATGACCGCGACGGCGAGCACGCACACGAGGAGGACGTACCCCTGGAGCGGCATATGGACGCCAAACGCACCGCACAGAAAATAGTAGGTGGCAAGGATCGCGCCCCAGACACACACCGAGTGCATCAGGATGAGGGCGACTTGCTTCCATTCCTTGAGCACATTGAGGCCCTGGAGAAATGAATCGATGAGCCCGCATATCTTTTGAGCGAAGCTGCTCGAAAACCCCGACAGGACGCGATGGACCACGCGCTGAACGGATTGAGAGTACATCCTGCCCAGCACAAGGAATACGAGAATCGTGCTGTAGAGGATCACGAGCCACAGCCCTGCCTTCCTCCATCGCTCCTCTACGGTGAACGAGAAGATCAAGTATAGGAAGAGCCCCATCACGCATAGCGCGTCAAAAATCCTCTCAAGGACTACCGTCGCGAGCACCGTGCTGATGCTCACCCTGTGCTTCTTCCCGATGAGGACCGCGCGAATGAACTCACCGCTCCTGGCCGGCAGAAAGTTATTTGCCATGAAGCAGATATTGATGGCGGAGAAGAGGTCCGCGAAGCCGACCCGCTTCACCGGGCTGAGGAGACAGCGCCATCGGAATGTCCTGAAGATCATCGAGACGACCACGAAAGCCATCGCGGGGACGAGCCACACGTAATTTGCCTGCCTGAGGCTCCCCCATAATTCATGGTAATCTATGCCACGGAAGGCAAAGAACAGACAGGCCACGGCAAGGGCCACGCCCACAATCGCTCGCACATACTGTTTCATGCTCGATCTCTCAACGCCAGGAAGGCGACCGCATACAGCTACGGCTGATTCCCATGATGCCCCACACGAAACTGCTCATGATATCATTTGAGCGCTCGAATGGCAAAACAAACCTCACCCCATAAACCTCACTGGGAATGTATCGTGCCGGAAGGTGTGAAAATATTTGGAATTACACCCCTCGCTGTGCAATATAGCCTGTAGGGGCTTGATTTATCAAGCCCTCGGCGCAGGGTCGGATGAATCCGGCCCATACAAATTGATTTTTCCACATCTTCTCAGTTATGTTTACCTCTCTCCATACGAGAGGGCGAGGGTGTGGGGATGTACCACCCGTAAATAACCTATTACCCGGGAACACCTCACGCGCGATTTCGCTCAGGATTCAGGCAGGTTGTGGTTTCTACGTGGGAAGTGCGATTAATGTCGGGTTTCAGATCGGGGTAATTGTCCCGGTTAATTCACCACAACCGTTTTTCGATCCAACATAATCACATATTGGGTATCGGGCATGAGATCCGACAGTCTCTTCACCGGTGGTTTCTTGCCCGCCTCAACCACAACGGTGTAGAAGGTGATCGTCTTACCCTTCATGGATGCGGGGATTCTGCCAGCCGGATGAACCGTTGCGAAATACGGTGCATCTTTTTTGCGCACATTCTTGACGATCGGTGTAATCCCCTTCTTGATTGAGCCGTTCATGTATATCGTATAGACCCCGGCAGGGGTTTCGGCGAGGAGATAGTAGTCGAACGGCCTTGTGATGTTCTGGTTCAGTTCGATGCCGAGCGTGAACTGCTGTCCTGCCGTCAGCGGCCCGGGATCAATGACCAGCGGCGATATGGGCATGGGAGTGGGCGTTATCGGGGGGGTGTTCGTCGCCGTTGGCGTCTCTGTAGGCGTCGGCGTTATAGTGGGAGTGGGTGTGATGGTGGGTATGTCTGTCGGCGTCGGAGTGATCGTTGGGGTTGGTGTCTCCGTCGGTGTCGGCGTTATCGTGGGCGTATTGGTTATCGTGGGCGTTGATGTCCCAGTCGGGGTCGGCGTTATCGTGGGAGTCGCGGTTGGATTTGTCATGCAATAGATTGCATCAAAACATGATGCATAGATAAGACCGTTACCACCTATAATAACTCCTCGAATTTCACTATAACTCCAGCAAATAGAACCATCCGAATTTAATGTATAGCAATTATCGTATAACGTACTTGGGCTAAAATGGATATGGCCGACGGAATCTAGCACCGGGTCAGATGTTATCCAAAAGTCGGATCTGTAACTCCACAAGAATCCGCCTGCGGATGACAATGCATACAAGTTATCATCAAATGATCCGATATAGACATTTTCATTCAAGTCTATTGCTGGAGAAGCAGAGATAACACTATTAGTAAGATAGCTCCAGGACAAGGCACCTGTTGAGGTTACACAGTAGATTTCATTGTCGTAACATCCGAAATATATTTGGCCTTCTGAACCTATCGCTGGTGATGAATTAATTGCATGATAATCTGTACTAATACAAACGCATTAAGTAAAGTTACACAATCGCTTGATTTTTTGAACTGACCATGAACGTGTTGTTTTGCGAACCGTCGTCCATGTATTCTCAAGGTCATCAAACCACTGGTTGGTCGTGGCCTCGTAACGGACTCT
>JAPLCX010000076.1 GCA_026392035.1 Candidatus Auribacterota bacterium
GAAAAATCCGCTGAACCTTTCAAATGGAAGTTCACCCGTCAGGATCTCAAACGATTACTCGACAAACTATCTCTTTGTTCACAGAAAGAAAAGGCCGCATAAATAATACGTCACCGAACTTATGATCCAGAGCACTAAGGAAAAAATGGAGCGCTCGCTGGCACCTTTCAACGAGATGGATGATTTCTCAACAGTAAACACGCAGATCCACAGAACCATAAAGATCAATGGCGAGATAACAGATAGCGTATTCAATTTCACTCCTCCCAAAGGCAGCACGCTTGTTGAATCATTTAGAAAAGAAAGCAAGTCCCGTACGGATCAATGAACGGAGGGATCGCATGAAAACATATCGCGCATTATTCGTGGCAACTATCGTGCTTGTGTGCACCGGCCTCGCTCGTTCCCAGGAGGAAGATCAGTCGCCGACACCGCCGCCGGGGTCTTCTTCCATCCAAGGATGCGTCAGGGACGCTGACGGGGCCCCCATCGCGAACGCTGCCATCGAGGCAGGACTAGCCGTATTGGATGGTACATTAAAGCACTCCACCCTCACCGCCGCAACCGATGCGAACGGCGTATACACCTTCAGCAATCTTCCCTCGTGGACTGTTACGCTGAGCGTTTCAGCCGAAGGATACAGCGCGCTCAGGAGGAAATCCATCACGCTGAGCGACAATCAGCGCCTTGCGGGAATTGATTTTATTCTCAAGCCTGCTCTCACGATCAGCGGCCGGGTCGCTGATTCGAGCGGACAACCGATTCAAGGGGCGGAACTCACCGCTGTTCCCGAAAGCGAGAAGAAGCTGCCGAAACCTCTCGTCAGCCAGGATGCGGTTACCGCTCAATCAGGAGAAGACGGCCACTACACGATTACTTCACTCAACGCCGGAAACTACACTGTGAATGCCCGCTCGGAGCAATACGTTCCGGGAGAGGCCGCGCACGTGGCTGCCGGCTCGCAGCACGTTGATTTTGCTCTGAAAGGGGGCGGAGGGTTGAGCGGCACTGTCCGTGATAAAACGAGCGGCAAACCCGTGCCGGGCGCCGGAGTGTCAATCGAGGCCGAGCAAGGACCTCTACGCGAAGAGTTGATCGGGTCCTACAAGTTCGGGTCTAAAACTGATAATAGCGGCTCCTATAATATATCTTCCATGGACACAGGTTCTTACAGGCTTAAAGTCACCGCCAAGGGTTACACGGAGGCCAGCCGTTCTGGTGTTGGAGTCCGCGCAGGCGAGGAAACAAAAGGCATTGATTTCTCGCTGACCCCCAATTCCAGAATCAGGGGCACGGTAACATTTGAGGGCGGCGAGCCCGCTGCCGGCGCGGCGCTCCTTTTGAGGTCGGCGATCGGAATCCCGGTTATTATGGGGGGAACATTTGGTCGCTCCGATGCCATTGCAGATGCGCGCGGGAGATATGAAATT
Source organism: Candidatus Auribacterota bacterium (assembly GCA_026392035.1). NCBI lineage: Bacteria > Pseudomonadati > Candidatus Auribacterota > Candidatus Auribacterota bacterium. The sequence goes on from JAPLCX010000076.1 coordinate 1,431, forward strand.
ATCAAGGGGGAGGCCGGGAAACAATATTCGGTACAAGCTTCTTTGGCCGGCTATGTCACCTCACTATCGCAATCGTTCCAGCTCGTTCCGGGAAGAGATCAGGAAGATGTGAACCTTGTCTTGAAGAAGGGATTGTCGCTCTCCGGCAAGGTGGTGGATGAAAAGCAGAATCCGATTTCCGGCGCCAAGGTCAGCGCGCGGAAAGAAGGAGGAGGAACATTTGTTATGGATTTCAGCCAGAACGTGCCGGTGGGAAAAGGCCAGGAAGCCGCTCTCACGGACAACGAGGGCGCTTTCGTCCTGGATGGCCTTGAGGCAGGCATGTATAAGATAAAGGCTACGGCCAAAGGCTACAGCCAGAGTGAGGTTGGCGGCATCAGACTTTCCAGCGGCACTGCTCCGGAGCCGTTGAAGATAGTTTTACAGGCGGGAATTACTATCTCTGGAAGAGTTGGCGATGGTTCAGGGAATCCGCTTCAGGGGGCAAAGGTTCGCGCGTCAGGCCGGGGAGAGGGCGGGCATATCTCCCGCTCCGCGGAGACGGATGAGGATGGGAGGTATGAGATTGATTCACTCTCTTCCGGAAGCTATAAGGTGAGAACGCAGCTCAAGGGATACGCTCAAAAGGAGATCGAGGACGTGAGCCCGCCGGCAAAGGACATTAATTTTACCCTGTCCGACGCGGGCAGCATAACCGGGCGCGTGGTTGAAAAAGAAACAGCAAAACCCATACCTCGTTTTCGTTACAGAGCCAATAAGGGACATGCCTCTGATCGCGCGCTCTTCACCTTCCATGGAAAAGAGCGATATTCAGAGGAAGGCACGTTCGAGACCGAACCGCTCAGCCCGGATGACTATTCGTTATTTGTCAGGGCCGAGGGGTACGCGCCGTCAATGACTGAGGGCATTGAAGTAAAAAGCGGTGAGACTGCCCGGGTTGAAATCAAACTTGGCCCTCCCGCCACGATCGCCGGCAAGGTGTCAAGCGAGAAGGGACTCACCCCCGTGTCCGGCGCCCGCATCGCTCTCCTGAAAGAGCGGGAAGAGGAGATCTTTACTTTCGGATTTGGATTCGACGACCGTGACCTCCTCGGAGAACCGGTCCTCAGCGACGACACCGGGGCATTCCGAATATATGGACTCCCGGTCGGGAAGTTCAGGCTGAAGGTTGCGCACCCCGACTTTGCCGAGGAGACGAAACCCGTGGAGCTCGCGAAGGAAGGGGAGACGGTTCGTGTCGAGTTCATTCTTAAGAAGGGGCGTACGATCTCGGGCACCGTGCGGGACGGTGCGACCTCTTCACCCATCGCCGGGGCCGTGGTGACAATCTCCTCCGGCAAGGGCACAGGGGGGATACTGGAGAAAATGATCCCCTCCATGGGGCGCAAGGGGCCGGGCTCCGCGACGAGTGATGCGGCGGGGAAATGGAATATCGCGAACATCGCGCCGGGGGACTATCGTCTCCTCGCCGTGCACAAGGACTATGCCGCCCCCGAATCGAAGAGCGTCACCGTGAAGCCCGACGCGGATGCTTCCGGCGTCGAGCTGGTCCTCTCGGGCGGCGCGCGGGTGCATGGGACGGTGAAGGACGCGGGGGGCAAAGCCGTTTCGGGGGCGCGTGTCACCGCTGTCTCCGAAAACGGGATGGCGCGGGCGACCACGGACTCGGACGGTCGCTACGCGCTCGAGCACCTTGCGCCTGGCGACTGGATGGTCTCTGTCTCGTCCGGGGAGGGGGCCGGGGGCGATGCCGACATGACAAGGCCCGTCTCCGTCGCAGCGGGAGATGATCGCGCGCTCGATTTCACGCTCGGCGGCGGTTTCTCGGTCTCCGGGAGGGTGATCAGCCATGGCGCGCCGCTCGCGGGGGCGTACATCTACTTCTCGCGGGAGGAGGCGGGCGAACAGGTTTCAACCCACGGCGAGAGCAGGAAGGACGGGAGCTACCGCGTGACGGGCTTTTCCGCCGGCAGCTACGAGGTCAGGGTATTGAAGGGGGATGAAGGGGATATGAAATTCTGTGACCTTCCCGCCCGGCTTGCCGTGAGCGGCGACCTCACCGGGCAGGACATTGTGCTACCCTCGGGGGTCATCGCAGGCACGCTGGCGGACGAGGGAGGTAAGACTCTCGCGGGGGTGCGGGTTCGCCTCGTGAAAAAGGATGAAGGTAAAACTAAATCCGCCGAATCGGAGATCGAGAAACAGATGCGCGAACTCTTATCGTTGAAGAAGAGCGGCAAAGGGGGGGCTTTCGAGTTCGCCATGCTCGGAGCCGGAAACTATGTGCTCGCGGCGGAGAAAAAGGGGATTGGCCGCGCGTCCGTGACGGCCGCGCTCGCCTCGGATGACGGGAGGGCGGAGGTCGCGCTCACCATGAGGCCCGGTTTCCCCATGAAGCTGCGGGCCGTGAGCGCTGCTTCCGGGAAACCGCTCGAGCGCGCGGCGGTGCGGGTTACCGATAAGAACGGGGACGAGGTGAAGGAGGAGACCGTTTCCGCGGAGCGGGGCGTGCTCACGGTCCCCGACCTCGCGGCGGGAACCTACCGCGTGGAGGTGGCCGCCGAGGGGTACGCGCCGGGGAAACTCGACGCCGTCAAGGTCGGGCCGGAAGAGGAGAGCGCGACGGAACTCAAGCTCGAGAAAGGCGCGACGCTCACGGTGACCGTCGCCAGGGAGAAGAACGGCCCGGTCGCGGGTGCAGTCGTCGAGCTCCTCGACTCCTCAGGGAAACGCTACAATCCCCCGAGCCTTTCAAAGGGGTTCATGCCGGGGGGGAGGACGGTCACCGGCTCACAGGGGAAGGCGAAGTTTGACCGTCTGCCCGAGGGCGCTTTTACCGTGAAGGCGTCGAAGGCCGGCTGCACACCCGCCGAGGCGAACGTCACGCTCAAGAAGGGCGAGGACGTAAAGATCTCCCTCATCCAGAAGTAGAGCTGACATCCTTTACCTGTGATTCACCTCACGGTGAGCGTTTTTACATTCATCCCGAGTTTCGCGCGTATCTTCTTGATGCCGCCGAGCCTCGGGTTGAGCTGGAGGGCGATGAGCAGGTTCATCCGTGCGAGACGCTCATCCCCGGCGCGCAGGAGGCACTCGGCCATCTTCTTGTAGATGAAGGCCCGCTCCCTCCGCGGCAGCGCGTCCCTGAGCCCCTCCGAGAAGCCCCGGAGCGCGTACGACAGATTCCCTTCCCCGCAGAGGAACTGCACCATGAGGTTGCGCATGCGCAGCACGATCTCCTCCCTGAAATGTCCGAAGTAGTTGTGGATGAGATCGTCCCGGTAGAGCGCGCCGTACTGCTCAAATGCCGTCCTCGACCTGTGCTGCTTCTCGTATTCCTCCGCGAGGAGAAATGCGCAGTCAAGGCGGTCGCCCACCCGCATGTGAGACTGGAGCCTGAATGGCGGGTGCCGCGTGAGGAGTCTCTCATAGAGCGCCAGCGCGTCAGCTCCCCGTCCCTCGAGTAGATCGAGAAAGATCAACTGGCAGCACACTGCGGGATCGTTTCCCTTCTTCTTGAGCGATTCCCTGTACGTTGAACCCCTGCGGATTTCCCGGTGCGACAGCGTCCGATCATAGATGGCTCGCTTCTGATCGTCGATCAGCACCTCGTAGGCGCGCAGGATCTCGTGCATCCGGTCGTGGGCCCAGCTGCTCTGGCGGGGGTGAAAATCGGGATGGTATTTCTTCGCGAGGCTCCGGAAGGCCGCCTTCACCTCGGCGCGCGTGGCCTCCTGATGTATCTCCAGGATCTCGTAATAGTTCGCCATGTAGAGGCTCCCGTAGCACGACCCCTGCCCGCAGCATTAACTGCTTAACCCATCATCATAGTACAGACCGTGCTCCATGACAAACAACAAAACCCTTGCAGGGGCTATTTCGTTCATGCAGAATCATAGGCGCTGATGAAAAAGATCGTCCTCGGAATGCTCGTCGTGGTCGCGCTTGGCGCGTGCGTCCTCTATATGGTCCATGCCCGCCGGGCGGGGCGCCCGAACGTGGTGCTCGTCTCCATCGATACGCTGCGCGCGGATCACCTCCGCTGCTACGGCTACGAGAGAGAAACGTCCCCGTTCCTGGACTCCCTCTCCCGCCGGGGTGTGAGGTTCCATGATGCGATCGCCCAGGCGAACTGGACGCTCCCCTCCCATGTGTCCATGCTCACCTCGCTCTACGCGGGGGTGCACCGCGTGCAGAGAGAAACGGATAAGATGGGTTCGTCCCTGGACACCATGGCGGAAATCCTCAAGAGGGCTGGTTACTCCACGGCGGGCTTCGTTGACGGGGGAGTCATGTCCGCTGACTTCGGCTTCGGCCAGGGGTTTGACCTGTATGATGATCATTCAAAAGGGCGAGATAAGAACAGGCGGGCGCTCCGCTGGATCAGGGAGCATCAGAGGCGCCCTTTCTTCCTCTTCTACCACACCTATGATGTGCACTTCCCCTATATACATCACCCGCGCCCCCGCACCTTAATGAGCGACCTGGAGATGAAAGATATCGCCGCCCGCATCAATGCGGGGAACTACAACCTGACCGACGACGAGTTCGAGAAGGCGGTGCTCTCCTGGTGTACCGTGCAGGGTTTTTACAGGATGATCACGCCCAGCAAGCTGGAGCCGTTCAAGCCGGAGATGAGGAAATTCTTCCAGGAACGCTGGCCCCGAATGCCTTCCTTTAATGAGAGTCTCCGCTATCTCATTGACGCCTACGATGGCGGCATCAGCTATTTTGACGCGCGCTTCAAAAAGCTATGGGATCTGGTGTGCGAGATGGGCGTGGATAAGAACACCGTTCTCATCGTCACATCCGATCACGGCGAGTGTTTCCTGGAGCATGGGGACCTCGGGCATCCCGAGCTCCTCTATGAAGAGATCGTGAGGGTGCCGCTGATCATTGTGTCCCCCCTCCTGGCTGAGCGGGGCGTGACCGTCCATCGGCAGGTGATGAGCATTGATATCCTGCCGAGCGTCCTTGACCTGCTCAAACTGAGGGCCGTCCCGCATCTTCAGGGGAGGAGCTTCATGCCAGTCATCGGCGGCCGGGAAGGGGGCAACTCACTTCCTGCCTATGCCGACGCGCTCGAGATCGACGCCGTGCGGACGGACACATTGAAGTTCATCCAGAAGGCCGACGGGGGCGCCGGCCGGAAGCCCACCCTGTCGCCGGTGCCGCAGCTCTATGATCTGGAGAAAGACCACGGGGAGAAAACCAACCTTGCGGAGAGGGATGCTGCCACCCGCGACATGCTTGGGGCGCAGCTCCAGGAGTGGAGGGCGGAGAACGAGCGGCTCCGGACTCGGCTCGGCTTGGACAAGGCCGCAGAGAAAGTCACACTGGATAAGCAGACCGTTGAGGAACTTCGCGCCCTCGGATACCTCCAGTAGGGTCGCGCGGGGTGTTCGTGGAAGGCATTTCATCCGTTGCATGCCGCGCGACATCTCCGCGAAGCAGAGCGCATATGAGTCAAAAAACGGAGTGCCGGGTAACCGTCATTATCCCAAACTATAATGGGGAGAAGCTGCTCCCTACCTGCCTCAACTCGCTCGCCGGGCAACGCTACCGTGATTTTAGCACTCTCGTGGTCGATAACGGTTCGACTGACGGCTCGCTCCGGCTCCTGGGGGAGCGGTACCCCCATGTCGCCGTGACGCGATTCGACGAGAACAGGGGTTTTGCGGCAGCCGCAAACGCTGGCATCGCCCGTGCGCGGGGCGAGCTCATCGCCCTGCTCAACAATGATACGGAGGCCCATCCCGAATGGCTGGGGGAGCTCGTCGCCGCACTCGACAGGCGCCCTAATGCCGCCTTCTGCGCATCCAAAATGATTGACTTCGCGAACCGTTCCGTCATTGACAGCGCCGGGAACTGTTACGCGACGAATGGCCGCTCCCTGCCGCGCGGGTTCCTCGCGGAAGACGCGGGCCAGTATGGGAGGGAAGAGGAGATTTTCGGGGCATGCGCGGGCGCGGCGCTCTACCGCTGGTCGCTTTTCGAGGCGATCGGCCTCTTTGATGAGCGCCTTGTCTCATACAAGGAGGATGTCGATCTGGACTTCCGGGCGCAGCTGAGGGGGCTCCGCTGCCTCTACGTCCCCGGTGCGATATGCTACCATATCGGTGGAGCCACCACCGGCAGGCGGAAGAGCGATCTCGCGGTGCGCCTCAGCACGCGCAACAGTGTGACGGTGTTCATAAAGAATATGCCCGCGCCGCTGCTCCCCCGCGCGCTCCCGCGCCTGCTCTTTGATCTATTCTTCCAGCTCGGGTATCAGATCCTGAGAGGCCGCCAGGCATGGCCATTCATCAGGGGCCTTCTCGGCGCGGTCCCACACTTCCCCCACGCGATTGGCGAAAGGAGACGGATTCAGGTCCGCGCGCGATTTGACACCGAGTACCTGAGAGGCCTCTTCCGTGACGGGGACGCCGAGGTAGCGTGCTACCGGAAACGGTGCCGCATGAAGCGGTTGAGAGATCGAGGTTGAGTGTTGAAAGAAATACAAAGCACAAACAGCATGTGGAAGACAAGGGTGGCGGGTGCGCTCAGCTTTTTGCTCCCCCTGTGTGTCTACTCAAGAACGCTTCTGCCGACCGTCGGCGGTTACGGTGACACGGCGAAATTTCAATTCGCGGGGAGGACCCTCGCCCTCACGCATCCGTCTGGATTCCCGGTGTATCTCTGGATCACCCACCTGGCGTCGTACGTGCCCATCGGCGATCTGGCCTACAGGGCAAATCTCGTCTCCGCGCTCTGCGGGGCCCTGACCGTCTATTTCCTGTTCAGGATACTCCTCCAGATACCGCTCTCCCCGATGATCGCGCTCGGGGCGACGCTCTTGTTCGCCGTCAGCTCGACCTTCTGGTCGGTTTCCCTCATCGCCGAGGTGTACACCCTCAATGCGCTCTTCATGGCGTCCGTCATCTCGCTCCTCTGGAAGTGGCGGGAGGGGGGAAGGAGCTGGTATTTCGAGTTCGCCTGCGTGCTCTACGCCCTCAGTCTCGGCAACCATCTGGTCACCTCGATCGTATTCCCCGCGGCGGTGTACTGGATCATACTGGCCAGGGAAAAGTTCCGCGCTGAAGACAGGTACGCGGCGCGCGCCGCCCTCTTTCTCTCGGCGGCGGTCATCCCCTACCTCTGGCTCTATCTACGATTTGGGCAAACGGTGATTTACCGGGAGGGGTCAATCGGCTCGCTCGGGGAATTTCTCGGCTTCGTCACGGGGAGCTCCTTTGCCTCCTGCCGCTTCCCCCTCACGCTCAGGGAGCTGGTCCGTAACGCGGGGCCGATATATGGCAGTTTCTTGCGCAGCCAGTACGGCGTTCTCGCGATATTCATCGGTGTGATCGGCCTCGGCAGGCTCTGGCGGAGCGCCCGTGACAAGGCAATCTTCTTAATGATCGTATTCGCGGACGATCTGATCATCAGTCTTAATGGCGCCGGTAGCGAAATCCCGATCTACTACATCCCCTCGTATCTCATCTTCGCAATATGGATCGGCTGCGCGTTCATGCCATTGAGCGGGCGAAGCCGAGAGACGAGGGGTGGCGGCGGGGCGCGCCTCCTCGCTTCGATCTTTCTGTGCGCGTACGCCCTGCGGCTCTTCTATGATCACCTCCCCCTTGTGGATCTTCATAAAATAACCTTTTACGGCGACTTCGCGAACAAGGTATTGAAATCTGTTACCCCCGGGAGCGTCGTCCTCTCGCCAAATTATAACTGGACCGAGGCGTACCTGTATAAGCTGCTGGGTGAGGGCGTGCGCCGCGGGGAGAACGTGCTCGTGCTGCATTACTGGGAGCCGGGGAAGATGAGGGATTATCTCTCGGGCCGTTCGATCTCTCCGTTTTTTTATGAGGCGCCGCGCCCGATGCCGGAGAAGATGCGTGTGTTTCTGCACGCGCTCTCGCTGAGGGACCCGCGCATATCCGAACTGTCCTCCAGGGGGTTTGACCTGAAGCCTGTGGTGGAACACCGGAGCGCTCTTGCCCGTTCATTGAAAGAGGTGCCTCAGGGCCAGTTGTTGCTACTCTCCATGCGCGACGAAGGGATTGCGATACTGAACGACGACTCGTATGACGCGCTGAGGTCTCTGGGCGTGAAAGCGGCGGTGAGCAAAGGGATACTGTCGGGATGGGGGCTTGCCGCGATCCTCACGCGCAGCGAGGGAAAACTCGTCGGGCTCCAGGTGAACCGGTTCAAACCGGTGCGGCTCTTCATCCATGAGGGAGAGGCAATTCCCGGGACCGGAATCTTCGCGCCGGCGAGCCTCCTCGTGGAGAGCCGCGGTGTGGGGCGGGGAGATCTGAGCCTGATTGCTGTCGGGGGGGAGCAAATCCAGCGCGGCCGCCATGGCCTCAATTTCGTATATGTTGACGCACGCTCCGGGAAGGTGATCGCCTCCGGCAACATACCGCCTTCCGAGCTGCATACCCTGCGTGAGTCGTTTCTCCTCGAGGTAGTCAGTCGAGCCGACGCAGGCGGCAGCCCCTCATCCCCGAGCCTTTAATCTGTAGAGATCCGCGCTTCTCCCATAGTCATATTCCATCCGATAAGAGCATTAGCCCAGTTTGAGATTGCTGGGGCTATGGTGATATACTATCATTACAGCGTTGCTGCTTTGAATGCAGCGGCCGGTGCGGGATTCATTCCGGTCGCGCATGGTGCGTTTCCTATGGAACTGGAATCCATATCGGTGGTCATACCGCTCTTCAATGCCGAAGAGATTGTTGAGGACTGTTATCGCTCCGTCACCGACTCGCTCGTAAGGCAGCGGGGAGTCCATTTTTCCGATTACGAGATCATCTTCGTCGATGACGGCAGCCGGGACCGTACGCTCGAGCGCCTGCTCGCGCGCTGCGCCCGCGATCGCCGCGTGAAGGTTGTTGAGCTGGATCAGAACTACGGCCAGCACGCCGCAATCTCGTCGGGTTTCGAGGCTGCCTCGGGCGACATCATCGTGACACTTGACTCCGATCTCCAGATCAGCCCGGATGGGATTCCGGAACTCCTGAGAAAGATCAGGGAGGGGCATGATCTGGTGAGCGGGGTGCGCGTGGGGCGCAGGGATTCTTTCCTGAAGCGGGCGCTCCCCTCACGTCTCTTCAATCATCTCGCAGGGCACGTGACGCGCGTCGCGCTCCGCGACTGGGGATGCCCCACGGTTGCGCTGAAGAGCCCGCTCGCGAAGCAGCTACTCCGCTACGGCGACATGCGCCGGTTCCTCAAGCCCCTGGGGGTGAGGCTCGCGCGATCGGTGTCGGAGGTTGAGCTGCAGCACCGGCCCAGGACCAAGGGGCGCTCGGGCTACGGGTTCCAGGACCTTTTCGATCTCGCCCTGGATTTTGTGACCAACTTCAGCCGGAGGCCATTCCAGAAGCTGAGCCTCGCGGGAACCAGTCTCTTCTGCCTCGGCATCCTCGGTGGAATGCTCTACCTCCTGCTGCGCTCCTCCTTCGGCGTCGTACACCGCGGACAGGCGCAGGTCCTCATCTTTTTTGCGATCGTCGTCGGTCTGCAGTTCATGATCCTCGGTTTCCTGGGAGAGTTTATCATCCGCATCTACAGGAGACAGAATAACGTCCCCTTCTACGTAGTCCGGGCCATCCATGCGGCGAAGGAGGGATAAGGTGGACAGCTGCTCCGTGAGGCCGTATCGGGAAGGGGATAGGGCGCTGCTTAAACCTCTCCTCGCGGCATATCCGTACGGCGATCTCAGGCGCTACCGGCTCATCAATAAGGAGAAACAGATCGCGCACCTGGACTATCGCATTGCCGCGTGCGCCCGGGAAGGCGGCGTGTGGGTTTCGGAACGGGATGGGGCGGTCAGGGCGCTTGCCGCCATCAGGCCGCTCTCCTGGGACTCCTCGATATTCGGCATCAAGATGGGGCAGATCCCGCTCCTCCTCCACCCGGGCGAGGGCGGTGCGTCGCGTGATGATATTGTCGCCCTTCTCGATGTTCTCCTTGAATCCTGCCGCGCCGCGGGGATTGTCCACCTGAATGTCAGAGCGGACGCAGACGACTTCATTCTGACGCAGTGCCTTGAGGGCAAAGGCTTCTGCCTGGTTGACACGATCGTGACCTACATCTTCATCCCGCGCCGTCAGGAGCTCGGGCACGGCAAATACCTATTCAAAACAAGGGTTTACAATCCCGAGGACCACGATGCCGTCCTGCACGTCGCGGCTGAGGCGTACAAGGGTTTCATCGGCCGCTACCACGCTGACCCGCACCTGCCCCGGGAACTGTGCGACCGCCTCTACCAGATGTGGGCTCGCCAGCTCCTCGACGGCGGCCTCGCGGAGAGAATCATCGTGGCGGAGAGGAAGGGGAAGGTGGTCGGCTTTCTCGGCTACAGGATGAAGCGCGATATCCTCGAGTCGACCGGCATCAAGTGCGTGGGGGGAGGGCTCGGGGGCTGCCTGCCGGAGGGGTTTGGTTCCTACACCGCGATCTTGGAGGAGGCGATGCGAGAGGGGATGCACCGGTACGACATGCAGGACTTCGAGACCCAGCTCAACAACATCAACATCGTGCGTATCTACCAGAAGCTCAACTTCGAATACGCCCGCGCAAAATACACCTTCCACGCCTGGCTTAAGTAAGCACCTTCTGCACCGCAGAAATCACATCCCCCACATCCGCGTCCGTGAGCTTTGGCGACAGCGGAAGCGAAATGGTGCGGTCCGAGATATACTCCGAGTTCGGGAAATCCCCCACCTTGTAGCCGTACGTCTCCCGGTAGTAGCGGTGGAGGTGGACGCTCGAGAAGTGTATCCCCGTCCCGATGTTTTCCCGGTGGAGCGCCTGCTGTATTTCGTCGCGGCTCTTTCTGACCCGGTCAATGTCGATGAGCAGCGTGTAGAGGTGGCGCGCGTGCCTTGTTTCGGGAGCGGCGGGCGCGGGGGTGATCACGGGGAGGTTGCGGAACGCCTCATCGTACCGTTTCCAGATCTCCTCGCGCCGCTTGAGATATCGCTCGATCCTGGGGAGCTGGTGGATCCCGAGCGCCGCCTGCATGTCGGTCATGTTGTATTTATACCCCGGATATACCACCTCGTAGTGCTTGAACCCCTCATCAGAGTAACGCCGCCAGGCGCCCTTGTTCAGTCCGTGCAGGCCGTACATCTCTATCTGCTCGGCCCAGTCGTCGTTGTTGGTCGTGACCATCCCGCCCTCTCCGGTGACGATATTCTTGGTGGCATAGAAACTGAAGCAGGTGAGATCACCGATGGTGCCGATTTTTCTCCCACGGTACGCGGCCTCGATGGCGTGGGCGGCATCCTCGATCACAATCAGGTTGTGCTCCCTGGCGATTTCGAGGAGCGGATCCATCTCGCACGGGCGGCCGGTGAGGTGGACGGGGATGAGCGCGCGCGTTTTACGCGTGAGCTTTTTTCTGACCTCTGCGGGATCGATGTTCATGGTGCGGCGGTCAACGTCCGCGAAGACCGGGATGGCGCCGACGTGCGTGATCACGTTCGCGGTTGCGGCGAAGGTCATGGGGGTGGTGATCACCTCATCCCCTGGTTGTATGCCCGAAACCAGCATCGAGAGGTGGAGGCCGGCGGTGCAGGAGGAGAGGGCGCGGGCGTGCTTCGCCCCGATGAAGGCGCGGAACATCTCTTCGAACTTTCCGACGCGCGGCCCCGTGGAGATCCACCCTGACCGGAGGCAGTCCACCACCTCGTTGATCTCCGGCTCCTCGATCAGCGGACTCCCGAATACGAGAAATGTATCGCGAACAGGTTTATGAAATGTCATCGCCTGATGTATTTATGGCGCACCTTTAAAATGCACTACAAACTTGATTCCTATCCACTTGGAACTCGCGACTAGTAACCGTAGTTTGCGCTTTAAAAACTCAACTTTCCAGAAACTCGCAACTAGCAACTGTAGTTGCCGCAGTAATGGTGGCGGTGGCAGGAGTCGAACCTGCGACACGCGGATTATGATTCCGCTGCTCTGACCAGCTGAGCTACACCGCCTCAAATCGAACGGGGGATGGAGGTATTTGCCACCTCGATTCTGAGTAACTATGCCATCTTCACCGTGGCTTTTCAATAGCTGCGTGTCCGCCGCGCGGATGAATATGGGGGACAGGCGATGGGGATCCGCCTTGGGCGCGTGATCAATCCCATAAATATGAAGGCACCTGCAATGGCGCTCAGCGCTATACCAGCTTTTAAAGAACCGGGGAAGAAGCTCATGGTAAGATGATATTTCCCGGACTCCAGATATGTCGCCCGGAAGGCATGATTCGCCCTGAATAACGGTAGGTCCCCGCCATTACACCGCAGCCGCCACCCCGGATAATAAATCTCGTTGAATAATACAATGCAGGGAATGTCAGTCTCGATGTCATACGAGATCACATTGGGCCCGTAGTCAACTATCGTCCCCGCAAAGCGTTGGCGGTTTTTTCCGTTTGGCATATTGATCCGCATTCACGCACTATTGTTTTTTCGGAAGGCTGAGTCTGCTGAAAAGCCAGGCGGGGCAGCACTCCCACCAACATTGCGTCAAAGCACCCAGGCCCCCTACCAATGTGCCGTCACGTATGGTGAATGGCATTGCGATTTTTCTTATGCCGCCTGAATCTTTCGGGACCACGGAGCCTTCAAGGTAGCCTCTGATGATGTAATCTGTTTTGATATTGAGTTTCCTCCCGAGCCAACCCCTGTTCTTCTTCACAAGGCAACGGCTGAATTTTGCCGCGCCCGCCATTCCCTCGACGCTCCCGTCAGGGAGTATTGTGATGGACACAGTCGCCAACTCCTGTACCCCGCGCCTTGAGAACTTCGATATGCCTTCCCACGTTCCGATGAGCTCAGGGGGAGGGAACGCATCTCCACCGTAACTCATGACTGCGATGCAGCATGCACAGATAAAGAAAAAGCAAGCACGCGATACCGTTCTCACAGTCACCTCCTTGGGATAGGTGTGAATATTATTTCTACGTTTATCCTATTCACAACTTAAAGTTTTGCTCTGTTATGATCTGTGTTTATCCCTGCCCGCCGGCAGGCAGGTGTGTTCATCTGTGGTTAATCATTGACATCAGTTATGCGGAATTATCGGCAGCAGCAGCCTGGATGGATATTGGGCGCTGTGGTGGATGGTGATAGCGGCAGGTTGCATTACTGAACTCGCGCCCTCGAGCTCTCCGGTCTGGAGGTTTCGCGAGTAGATCGGGTACCAGCTCGCCGTGAGGCAGAGGCGGAGCCGGTGGCCTTTCAGAAACATGTTCCCGTTCCTCATCCGGTCCAGGGTCAGTTTCACTACTTCCCCGGCGCTGAGCAACTTGCGTTCGGTGGTTTGATCGCGGTAGCTCGCGCGGAGCACCTCGCACCCGGGGCCCATAAGGTTGTATGCGGTCCCGTCCGGCGCCACGTCGAGGAGAATGGTGTAGATGTCACAGTCGTGCGCGTCGCTCGAGAGGTATATCTCTGCCGTGATTGGCCCTGTCACCTCAATATCTGCCGGCAGCGGATCCGTTTCGAATGTCAGCACGTCGGAGCGCTGCGCAAGCCAGCGGAGATCGGTCGCGCCGAAGTTTGTGCCGTAGTCGTCCCTCACCGGGTTGGCGGGATCGGCCGTGAAGGAACTCGAACCCTCTCCCTGGGGCACACGCAGGCTGAGCGACCTGTCTCCTCCACAATACACCGATGTCCGGCGGGTGGCTTTCAGCGGCCACTCATCCCCGCGGCGCCACCGGTTATCGCCCATGACAAACACATTGACGGGTTTTGCGCTCGCGACCCAGTTGCTGATGCCTCGGACGTAGTGGTCGAGCCAGCTCAAGACCACGTTGTCGTAGTCGATCACCGCCGCGGGGCCGAAACAGCGATCGCCGGAGCATTCCGAGGCGGTCGCGTCCACGCCGTGTATCCATGGCCCAATGAGGAGCTTCGTCCGGGGATCCTTCCAGCCGGCCCTGGCCGCGAGCAGACCGAGATAGTTTGTGGTTGCCCCCTGTGTGCCGTAGGCCTCGTCATACCAGCCCGAGATGTTGAGCACGGCCGCACGCACGCGATCGTATTTGGTCTCGAGATTGCCCCAGTCCCAGTATGATTCATATGGCTGATGCCGTATCCAGTCGTAGTAATACGGCGCCGTGTCCATGAGGTAGGGCATGGTGAGAAGGGGTAGCCAGCCCTGGAAGACATCGGCTCCGCCCAGGGCGTTCCATTCCGCCTTCGCCTCGTCCACGGTTGTTGCCCCCGGCAAGCCCAGCCTCACGCGCGTGTCCGGCGTCATGTCCACGTAGACCCAGTTCGCCCATGCGACCTCGAAGACGCCTCCGAAGTAGATGAACTCACGCATCGTGGAGAAGCACATCGCGGGGACCATGGCTTTAAGGTGCGGCGGGCTCTCGACTGCGGCGAGCCACTGCACTGCCCCGGGATAGGAGAGTCCGAACGTGCCGACATTTCCGTCGGACCAGGGCTGAACGGCAGCCCACTCGATGGTGTCGTAACCGTCTTTTCCTTCGTTGACGTAGGGCGTGTACAGCCCCTCGGATTGGTAGCGCCCCCGCACGTCCTGCACTATGACGGCGTAGCCCCGGTCCACGGCGTGCTGGAATGTGCGCTCGTTGTCTGGATCTCCCTCATCCTTGCTGTACGGCGTCCTGAAAATAAGCGCCGGGAATCTTCCGGAGGGCGCCTGCCGCCAGACGTTCGCCCTGAGGATTACCCCGTCGCGCATCGGGATGCCCGCGTCCCGCTCAAAATACCAGCGAGCGGTAACCGTGGCTTCACCGGTGAGAAACGGCGCCATGCTGCCGGGGGGCGCGCATGCGGCAATGAAACGGTAAGACCCCCTCATGAGATTCTGCGGGATAGTGAGGTCAATTAACCGTAGGTGGGCTGGGACATCATTGATCGGGAGATGGGACGCGACGAACCTGTGCAGGCCCGGATAGAACGTGATCGATGTGCCGGCACCCGTTCCCCGTGATTTGACTGCTGAATAGAGGGAGCCGTCAGGGGCAACATAACAGATGTAGCCGTCAAAGGCAGAACTGATCGGTGCATTCACATCGAGGCTCATGGTGAAGCGATCAGCCGTGGTCACTTCAGCAGCAGAGGCCTTGAAACTCATCGTTGGCGCTGGTGCGCTGGTCGGAGTGGCTGTCGGTACATCAGCCAGGGCTGCCATTGCGGCGAAGACGGAACTCAAAATTAATATCGCGCCTGATACCCCCCTCATTTTTAACCTCCGGTACGTTCTGTACGTTGCATGCGGGATGTGACCCGCGGCAGATGTCAGCGATTAATATATAAGTAACCAGTACTGTCCGGTTATAACACAAACAATTGCAGTTGGTTGTGACACTCGACATTTATATCTTGCGGGAGATTTGTTGTAACTAACTGCGAGAGAGGCACATCTTCGAGAAGCGAAAGGCTGAGAATTTGCATAATTTCGC
>JAPLCX010000077.1 GCA_026392035.1 Candidatus Auribacterota bacterium
TCTTCCGAAGAGAGTATAATCTTGAATGGGCTTGTTCTGGGCACAATACGCCTCCTTCTTTGTCTTCGTATTGTGCCGCATCCGTTCTTGAAAAGCAATATTTATATGTCATCATATTTATGATACTGTGTACTTAGTTTCTAAAAAATGGGGAAACTCCAGTAGCTTTAGACTGTTCTTTCTCTCTGGTTACTATGGTAGAATTTCTGATATCGCATCCGAAAGGAGGAGAATGTGAAACATACGTGCGTGCTGCTGGCAATCGGTGTAATCCTGGGGGGAGTTTTATGCGTCAGTGTTGGATTATCTGCTGAAGAGGCGAACACGGGAGCTCCCACTTCCGTGGCCTCCGGAGGCGGAGAGAAGGAGGCGCCTGTTGCCGTGCCGCCGGCAGGTGAAAAAGAGGGGAAGTCTGAGGCCTTTAAAGCGTACCGGAGAGAAGCGGGGCATAAGCTGCAGCGGGCGGCGACGAATCTGGCCCGTTCCGGCACCGAATTCTATATGCAGCCGATGGAGGCCAAATCGGAAAGCGGCAAAACCATCTCGATGCTCTGGCCTGGCCTGGGCGAGGCCTGTGGGATGTTCCTCACTCGTTTGTTCGGTGGAGTCATTGAAGGCGTCACCTTCGCCGTTCCCTTCCCTAATGGTTGGAAGCCGCTGCTGGACGAATAATGCTTATAGTCACTTTTCATTGATGCACACCCCGCACCTTTGGGGGGAGATTCACTTTAAAGATCCTCCCCCTTGATGAGGCTGTCTCAAAATGTCCACCATGTCATTGCGAGCGACCCCGCAATGGCGGGGGAGCGCGGCAATCCGACCCGAGGGGTCGTCCTCCCGCTTAGCGGGACGGGACTCCTCGCAATGACAGTTATGAGACGGACTTTTATGAGGAAGTGAGGCGGGAGGTGAAGGCGCGCGCTCACCTCAGCCCTCGGCGTATAACCCTATGAAGCTCTACCTCGTCCAGCACGGAGACGCGAAGCCCAAGGAAGAAGACCCGGAGCGGCCGCTTTCCGCCAAAGGGCTGGCTGACGTCGCTCGGGTTGCTGATTTTCTTCGCAGTGGAGCCGGCATCACGGTGAGCAGCATCATGCATAGCGGCAAGCTGAGAGCGCGACAGACGGCCGAGCTGCTTGCGACGAGGCTGGATTCGCCCTCCGGCGCAGCACAGGATGACGGTCTTGATCCGCTCGCGGAGAGCGACGCGTGGGCCGAGCGGTTGAATGCGATGGATGAAGACATAATGCTCGTGGGGCATCTTCCCCACCTGAGCTCTCTCGCGGCACGGCTCCTTTGCGGCGATGAGGGGAAGAAGATAGTCAGTTTCACGACGGGCTCCGTCCTCTGTCTCGAAGGGGATGCCGCCGGAGGGTGGGCTGTCAGGTGGATGGTAACGCCGGAATTAATTGGCTGAGCACCCGATAGCCCTGATTCGTTTAAAAGATCTATGGTTGCCGCTCCTGCCCCAAAACTTGAAGAGCTCAAATCCTCGATAGGAGTTGATGCGGGACCGCTGGCCCGCTCACTTGAATCCTTCATCAGGGAACATGTAGAGAAACTGGAGCGCGAGGGAGTGATCCTGGGGTTGAGCGGCGGGATTGACTCAGCGGTCGCCGCGGCCCTGTGTGCGAGGGCAGTGGGTCCGGAGAAGACACTTGCCATCGTGATGCCTGACAGGGACTCCCGGCGGGAGCATGTAAAAGACGCCCTCAGTTTCGCCGCGCAGCTGGGTATCAAGACGAAACTTATCAATATCACCCCCTACCTGAGGAAGATCGGGGCATATAAATTATTTTTCCTGCACAGGTTCCCGCTGCCTGAAAATATCAAAGCCAAACTGGCCCACAAGGCGCACGCCTATTTCGAGAGAAAGACGGGAAAAACACCTTTCTCGGCGGGCATCCTCGGTATCCACGACAAGCAGTTGGATTACTACCTCAAGAATTGCACCGCATACTACCGTATCAAGCACAGGCTGAGGATGGTCCTGCTCTATCTCAATGCTGAGCGAGAGAACAGGCTTGTGGTCGGCGCCGCGAACAAGACGGAGTACAGGATCGGCTTCTTCGTGAAGCACGGCTGCGACGATGCGGCCGATCTGATGCCGCTCCTGGGGCTGTACAAGACACAAGTGAGAGAGCTCGCCCGCGCCCTCGATCTTCCCGCACGGATTATCAACAAAGCTCCTTCTCCCGACATCGTCCCCGGCATCACCGACGAGGAGGCGATCGGCATCCCCTATGAAAAGCTGGATCTGATACTGCTCGCGCTCGAGAAGGGGTGGGAGATCGCCGAGGTGGCGGCCGTCCTGGAACTGGAGCAGGGAGTGGCGGAGCGCGTGACAGAGCTCACCGAGCGCTCGGCCCACATGCGCACGACCTACGTGCCGGAAATCTGACAGTAATCTCCCCTGGTGCGATAGTGGGGTGAAGGGAACTTTTTGCCTGTATAATGTGTCTAATATAGTAAAGGAATCAATGCAGGCACTGCCGAGGGAAATCCTCAGAGAGGCATCGGAAGGCAATAGAGGCGCCTTCGAGAAGATATACCGGGCGACGTGTGATTATGTGTACACGATAGCGTTGAAGGTTACCGGCAACCGGGCCGATGCGGAAGAGGTGACGCAGGACGTGTTCCTGAAGGTATTCAGGGAACTTAAAAGATTCCGCTTTGCGTCCTCGTTTACCACGTGGCTCTACAGGGTCACGATCAACAGCGCGCTCAACGCCACGAGGAAAATGCGAAGACAGCGGATGAGACAGGTCGAGTACAATGACGCCATCGCAGTCGGGAACGAACGTTGTGCGACGCACGATGCGATTGGAAGGGAGCACAACGTGGCGCGCGTCAACGCCATGCTGGAGGCACTCAATCCCGATCAGCGGGCGTGCATTGTCCTGAGGGAAATGGAGGGGTTGCGCTATAAGGAGATCGCGGACGTGCTCAAGATTCCTATAAACACGGTGCGCTCCAGGCTCCAGAGAGCCCGGGAAGCGCTTCTGGCACGCGAACAGCACGGGGGGGATAATGCCGATGAACTGTGAGGAGATGCGAGGGCTGCTTACCGCCGATTACATCGACGGGGAACTCGATGAAGGCGCGCGGGGGGAGGTCGTGGAGCACCTCGCGGCCTGCACCCGGTGCAGGCAGTTTAAGGAGGCTGTACGATGCGCCGCCGTTGAACCCTTCAGGCATGCGCAGTTGAGCAGCGCACCGGCGTCAGTCTGGCATAAGGTGGCGCGGAGGATCGATCAGGAGCGGGGAGGAGGCGTGCGCGTGGCGCTGCGCCGCGGATGGGAACGACTTTTTACCATCCGGAAAGCCGTCTATGCCGCGGCGTCGCTGGCGGTGGTCAGTCTTATCGTGGCGTTTCTGGTCCGTGTGCCGTCTACCGCCGGCAGAGGGGCACGGTTGTCATCCGGTGACGTCGAGGGAGTACACGATTACATGAAGGAGCAGTTCATTGCCCTGGAATATCAGGGTAATAACGGCGCGGAAAGCCCTGTTGACGGCGACATGGATTATGACGGCATCGTTTCCGTCAACTTCGGCACCATCGTGGAAAAATATCTGATATAGAGGGAACTTTTCGCGGCTTTGCCGCGTCTAAGGTTGGTAGAGGGGTGATGACCGCTCGCGCGGTTATTGAAGCGGGGCCACTACGATGTGTGGTACACAGGCCGAGGTACGAAAGGAGGCATCAGAGATGAGAGCACGATTCAAAGGCGCATATGCGGTACTAGGGGTTGGCGCGCTGCTCCTTGTGCTGGTGACGGCGCGCGCACAGACTCCTTGCCCCATGGGGGGTGCGGGACAGGAGCACAAGGAAGGGCGTTTCAAAGAGCGCCTCACGGAGCTCAACCTGACCCCCGCGCAGATGGAGCAGCTCAATACGCAGCGTCAGGCGAATAAGAGCGCGATGCGGGAACTACAGCAGGCGCTCAAGACGAAGCGCAGGGAGCTTCGCGAGGAGCTGGACAAGCAGAAGCCTGACAAGGGTAAGCTCGAGAGCATCACGTCCGAACTGAAGCGCTTGGAGGCACAGCGCATAGATCAGAGAGTCAAAAATATCCTTCAGATGAAAGAGACGCTCACGCCCGAGCAATTCAAGAAAATGAGCTCTCTGAAGGAGGAGCGCCGCGGCGAAAAGCACGGGCAGCAGAGAGGGAAGGGTCACTGGCGCGGGCATGGTGACGAACAGCGCGAGAAGCCGCAACCTGTCCCCACGCAGCCGGAGAAGCCCGCTGGCGGGCCGGCCGTGAGCGTCTCGGAGTGAGGGGGAATAATAACCGCACGTAGATCAGATTAGGAAAGGCCACGAAAGGCCCACCTTGCCGGGGAAGCCAGAATACGAATGGCCATGCGATATACAACATGTTATTCGTAGTACGTAGTGTGATTTCTCACATCACCGCAATGTGAACAGAGGAGGGTAAAATGAAAAGAATGTTCCGCGTGATCTTGGGTCTTGCGTTGCTTCCATTCGCCGCCACATTCCCGCTGTTCGCACAGAGTGTTGTTAATATTTATGAAAATGCGAACTCCGACCCCTTAACTATCTATGTCGCAAGCGACCTCAGCGCACAGGCAGCGTACGATGAGTCAAAGTGGCAGGTATATCCTTCAACGCAGCATCTCGCCGACAGCGGCTTCTTCGTTTTCTTACCCGATTCCGAGACTGTGTACGGGCCTGATTTCAATTCCCATCCAGGCGGAACATCCGTGACCGCATTTCCCACTCCATGGACACAAGTTTACCAGGATACTGAACCAGATGGTAGTGGCAGCAACGGCGATCCATGGACGGTTATCACCAGGGTCAAAAGTGCTCTCGATGAGGTTGAGGTTGAGCAGAAAATCAGCTACGTGAACACCGAAGAGGAGGTGAACCTATCATGGACCATCACTAACACATCCGGTGGCGATCTCAACTGCCAGTTCACGCACGCCGTAGCCATGTACATGCAGGAGGACGGCAATGCGTTCGGATACAGCGATTCTTCAACGGGCGCCGTGGGGGGATACAACGGGGCAATGACTTGGTACGAGGAGCTGTCGCCCGTCAATCCCGCGCCCGACGCGTTTGAGGTGAGCGATTATGGCACGATCTGGGGCAACATAATAGGGGATCCTCCAGGAACAGGTCCAGGCCTTGATAATACCATCAATTCCGATTACCTCCCTATGGCCGCGGGGCTCCAATGGAATGTGACCCCTCTCGCGGACGGGGATCAGATCATTATCAATGACAAGTGGAGAGTCGGGCCTAACGTGCCCCCTATCCCCACCCCCACTCCGCCGCCGGTTCCGCCCGCCGCTCCGGGCATTGTCATAACCCTGAACAGCACGACGCTCACTGCCGGGGACCAGTTCACCGTTGACGTGACCGTGCAGCCCGTCAATCAGCGTTTCGACGCGTGGGCGGTGATTGTAGGAGGGGGAAAGAAATACTCCATGGTCTTAAACAAGCCCGGACGGGTCCGCGGCGGTTTGTACGCGTACATCACTCGCGTGAAAAAGCTCACGCGCCCGTACTCCGGGCACCTCCTCAACATCCCGATTCCCTCGGGCGTGTCCGGTTCATACAATGTCATCGTGGGGCTGGTTCCTTCGGGGCAAAAGCCGAGCGTGCGGAATGTTATCCCCGGCTACCTGGACCAGAAGACCGTGACGGTACAGTAGGTCATACTGCCGGGTCTCCCACTTTGTAGCCGAGGCTTAAGTCTCGGCTACGCGGTTCATTTAAGATCGAACTTTTAAGTTGAGCATCAGCAAATGGAAGCAAAAGCCTGTCCAGAGCGATATAGATTGTGCTATAATGTTTTATCAATCAAAGGAGGCTAAGATGAAAAAATTGTTCTGCGTGATGCTGGGTCTTGTGTTGTTTCCACTTGTCGCTGCGGTTCCCCTATTCGCACAGCCCATTATCTCCAGTGTTTATGAAGGAGGGAGTTCCAACCCACTGACCACCTATGTTGCAAGCGACCTCAGCGAGCAGGTTTTGTATAAGCCTTGGACAGATTCATATTGGCAATTCAATCCGAATACGTCGCAGTGGGCCGACAGCGGCTTCTTCGCCTTTTTCCCCGATTCCGGGAATCTGTACGGCCCTGACTTTGCTTCTCATCCCGCAGGAACATCAGTGACCGTGCTTCCCACTCCGTGGGCTTTTGTGAGCCAGGAAGGTACCCCTGATGGCAGTGGCACCGAAAACGACCCTTGGACGCTCAGCACGATCGTCAATAGCGCAGATGGCAGCCTTCAGGTAACGCAGAAGGTTTCCTATGTGAATAACGACAAGGAAGTCGATTTCACCTGGATCATCACCAACAATTCCGGTGGGCCGCTCAACTGTGTGTTCACGCACGCCGGGGCCCTCTATATGCAGGGGGATGGGACCTGCTCAGGATGTTACAATTCCACGACCGGCACCGTAGTGGCGTACAATCAGGCGGGCAACTGGTATGAGCAGATTATGCCTGACCCTATCTTATCCGCCAGTGCCTATGAGCTGAATGAATACGGCACGATCTGGAATCATATAATAGGCGATCCCGCAGGAACAGGCATCGGTCTCCAGAATTACATCAATCCCAACAACGCCCTTCAGTCTGTTGGCCTCCAGTGGAATGTGAACCTCCCGGTGGGTCAGACCACCCTCAACGATAAATGGAAATTTGGGCCAATCCCGCCCACCTGTCCCACGCCCACGCCTACTCCGCCTCCTCCTCCGCCCCCTGTCCCAGGCGTTTCCATAACTCTGAATAGCACCACGCTCACCGCGGGGAACCAATTCACCGTTGACGTGACTGTCCAACCCGTCAATCAGCGTTTCGACGCGTGGGCGGTGATTGTAGGAGGGGGAAAGAAATACTCCATGGTCTTAAACAAGCCCGGACGGGTCCGCGGCGGTTTGTACGCGTACATCACTCGCGTAAAGAAGCTCACACGCGCCTATTCCGGGCACCTCCTCAACATCAAGATTCCCTCGGGCGTGTCCGGTTCATACCAGGTCATCGTGGGGCTGGTTCCTTCGGGACAAAAGCCGAGCGTACGGAATGTCATCTCGGGCTACCTTGCCCAGACGCCGGTAACGGTGCAGTAGCGCTTCCCCTCCGGCCCGATGCTTGTAGCCGAGGCTTCAGCCTCGGGGCTATTGTTTATTCAGATCTTTCAAGGCTTTCAAGAAGCTTCAGGGCCAGACCATGACTACTGACCAATATCATCATCACGATCCCTCTCTGTCATCCGTCGAGGCCTGACCCGAATGGCGCTTACTTAGTGCGGGCGATTTCGGTGAGGGAGGTTGCCCATCAAGTGGCGTGGTTTCGTGAGGAGATGGTAGTTTTTAGGTCGACGTTTGACAGCCCGGGGTTCGGATCGTTCGGGGCGCCAAGGGACCC